>CAZFUR010000132.1:0-2649 GCA_964522245.1 uncultured bacterium
ACTTGGAAAAATTAGACTCTTTTCTGGACGATGTAAAAGATGTAAAAATACCTATACTAATCGGGATATGGCCGCTTGCCAGTTATAGGAACGCTGAATTTCTAAACTCCGAAATACCAGAGATAACAATACCGCAATATATCTTGGACAGAATGCAGAAAATCACAGACAAAGAAGAAGCAAAACTAGAAGGCGTATCCATAGCCAGAGAAACACTGCAACATATGAAAAATCGTGTGCAAGGCGTACAGGTAAGCGCTCCGTTTGGAAGAGCAGACCTAGCCATAAAAGTCATCGAGGGATTTATATCCCCCGATCCAGAATACCAAAAAGTATAACCAATTATGAAAATACTACTCATTCTAGCTTCAGGGATAGGAAACACAATATTATTCACTCCCACCCTAAGGTGTCTCAGAAAACATTTCCCAAACAGCAAAATAGATCTGTTTTCACAAAAAACAGCTTTTGTCGAACCGATAAAAGATAGCAGTCTCATCAACGATATCTATATCTTTGAGGGAATCAAAACATTACTGACCGTAAGGAAAAATAAATACGATGTATCCATAACAGCTTTTCCATCAAATAAATGGCAATTTAATCTGTTCGCATATGTCGCAGGCGCAAAAAAAAGAATCACCCACTCTTATAAAACGAATGCATTGAGAACAGTTAGTTTCCTTCAAAACGAAAAGATATTAGCGGACGAAAAAATACACGATGTCGATCAGAATATGAACCTTCTGAAACCTCTGGGCATAGATCTGTCTGACGAGCCGAAAGAACTACTGTTCCACACAACCAAACAAGACGATCAATTCGCAAAACAGTGGTTGTATGATAAAAAAATATCTTCCGACGATTTTATTGTCGGCATTCATTCAGGATGCAACAAAGAAAACAAATATCGTCGATGGCCCAAGAAACATTTTGTGGAATTGATCGAACGCTTATCGATAGAAAATAAACGTGTATTGCTATTCTCCGGTCCCGATGAAAAAGAAGAGACGGAATCTATTTATGAAAAAGCGAAAACTGAAAATGTTTTCTTGATAGAGGGATTTACACTAAAACAAACCGCTTCAATGATCGCTCACTGCGACCTTTTTATAAACACCGATTCAGGATTAGGACATATCGCAACGGCAAAAAAAGTCGAGACCATTGCCTTGTTCGGACCTGCTCAACCGTCAAGAACCAGACCTTTCGGAAAACACGGTCATCACATAACCTTGAATCTACCATGTTCACCTTGTATGCGGTATCCTTTTGAAACAACCCATAGCAAAATAGAATGTAAGAACTCCATGGAATGCTTGAAAAAAATAACACCTGACCTCGTAATAAAAAAAATTATCGAATTAAAAGGTGCAAAATAATATTTATACGTATATAATCCCTATCTGAACAAAACGATAGGTGGTTTCATATGAACAAGACAGGGTTGTTTACATTCGATTTTTTCCCGATCATAGGCGGACAAGGCAGACACACATATGAACTCTACAGAAGAACTCCGCAAAACAAATTGATTGTGTTCTCAGCCAGAAAAAATACCCTCACCAATCACGTTCAACTAAAATTTCCTCTGTCTAAAAAACTTCAAAACATAGCTCTGTCGGTTTGGCTTTTCCGAAAACTAGAAAAATATATCTCCAAACATGAACTGGCTCAAATCGCCATCAACTGCGGTCCGGGTGGATTATTCTTATTCAGAAAACCTGAAATCCCCGTCATTGCCGTGTGCTGTCACACTTACTGGCAACAGTCTAACTACATAAAAATACAATCATGGAAAAAAATATTTGTTCCATTCGAGAAAAGAACATATCACCTAGCCGATAAAATTATCAGTATCTCCGAGGACAGCAAATCGGTTCTGGTAGAAAAATACGCCATCCCTTCCGATAAAATAACAGTAATCCCATGCGGAATAAATAAAGAAGAATTCTTTCCTATAAAAGATATAGAAAAAATTCCAAATAGTATTTTGTACATTGGACGGATCGATACCAGAAAAGGTGTCATGTTTCTGATAAAATCACTGAAATTAGCCACAAAAAAGAATCCACACATCAAACTTTTTCTGGGCGGTAAAGGCAAAGATCTATCCAAATTAAAACAATATGTATCGGATAACAACCTAGACAAAAACATCGAGTTTATCGGGTTTGTACCCGACGAAAAACTAAATGAATGGTACAATAAAGTACAATGCGTAGTAGTACCATCCATATTTGAGGGATTCGGCATCACAGTTATTGAAGCAATGGCAACCGGAACTCCTGTGATAGGTACAAACGTAGACGGCATTAAAAATATCATACAAGACCAATATAACGGTTTTCTTGTACCATACGGAAACGAACAGGCTCTGTCGGGCAAAATCAACCGAGTCTTAACAGAAAATAATGACCGAATTATAAAAAATGCAAAAAAAGATATCGACTCAAAATATGACTGGGACAAAATCTCTAAAAAATATAACAAAATAATTTAAGGACAGGTTTTGTGAAAATAAGATTATTAACACTCTTTTTGTGTTATGGAAACAAATATAAACACTCTCTTGACACCCTTATGCGAATTCTTGAACCTCTAAACCTTGATAAGAGATTAATTATCATCAGAAACGATATGAAGGAA
>CAZFUR010000132.1:2659-6088 GCA_964522245.1 uncultured bacterium
GACTCAATCAAAAAAGAATCCGCAGGAATCGGAAACTACTCTTTCAATTTGCTCAGAGAATTGTCAAAAACAGATCTCGATATATACCTGATCGACTGGCACAAAAAAGATTACCTTAGCCAATTTTGTAAAAAACAGATCATTATCCCCAATAATTGGCCGTTTGATCTATTCAAATCGTTCTCATGGCATCTGCCTTTACTAAAAGGAATCACAAACCTAGAGACAGATTTCGATATTCTGTTTAATCCAAGTTTTTTCCCTAACTTTATCGGCACAGCGAAAAATTTTTGTTATGTAGTCTACGATATGACTCCTTATAAATTGCCAAAAGAAGCTAAAACCGGAAAAAAGACTTTGTTTAAATTATTTATGCCTAGAACTTTACAAAAAACCGATAAAATCATAACCATATCAAACCATACAAAAAAAGATCTAATCGATATTCTAAAAATTGATCCTGATAAAATTTTTGTGACTCACCTTGCCGCAAACAACAACTATAAACAGATAAAAGACCCGAAAACACTGAAAACTGTTAGAGAAAAATATCGTTTACCTGATAAATTTCTGTTTTGTGTAGGAACTCTTGAACCACGCAAAAACCTGCCACGACTAATAAAGGCATTTGCGAATGCTTACGACAAAATAGGTATCCCTCTTGTCATAACAGGCAAAAAAGGATGGAAATATGACAAGATCTTCGACATTTCCAAGCACAACCTCAAAAATAAAATCATATTCACAGGTTATGTGGACGAAACGGATCTGCCTATGTTATATAATCTAGCTGAAATATTTGTATATCCGTCTCTGTATGAAGGGTTTGGATTACCTATCTTAGAAGCACTACAATGCGGGTGTCGAGTGATAACGAGCAATCTTTCGAGTATGCCTGAGGTCGGTGGCAATGCTGTCAGGTACATCGATCCTTACGACATAAAAGACATGAGCGAAGCAATTATAGACCTATACACGAAAAATAATGTTGACGAAACAGTACGAAAAGGATTGGCTCAATCCAAAAAATTTAGTTGGGAGAAATGCGCAAAACAAACTCTTAAAATATTCGAGGATATGTTGTCATAGATAAGTTTTACAACTCATCATTAATAAATCCTATAACCTGTCTCAAAGTCTCTTCTGTAAAATTGAAAACTTTACCCGAAATAAACAGCTCATCCCGAAATTTTCTTATATATTCGTCTATATCCGATTGATTTAGCTTCTTATGTTTTAATCGTTCTAATTTGTCTTTAAAATGTTCCCTCTGAAGAGAACATTCAACAAACGGATTGTTATTATAAAAGGAATATCCTAAGGTCATCACCTTCTTATACTTACTCAATGCCTGAAAGCCACAACTGGAATTAACTGTTATCATTATGTCACATCTATCAACCAATTTTTCAAAATCAAACCTACGAAGCCAGATTATATCGTTATATTTCTTTCTTAAATGTTTATAAGTTTTCCGAAACAGATCTTCAGGATGCTCTTTGACTACAATCTTATGATCAGGAAAAACAGAAATTATTTCAGAATAATGAAAATCAAAGATATCTTCCATTTTCTTTATGTACGGACTGTTAAATACAATTTGTGTATCATCGTGTACCTGTAATGGTATAAAAATGAATTTGTCAGGCAAAACAACATCCTCATTACTGAGTCGTCTTGATCCAAATAAATAGATACGCTTCCTAATCGCTTCGATATCAAAATATAACTTTTCTATCATCTCAACCGGATAGATTATGAACCGCAACCTAACATAGAGCCGAGACCAAAGATTTATGTACCTATCCAGATCATAAATATCAATTTTTATATCATGAAATGGTCTTGTAAAATCAGTATTCATAAAACAATCAAAATCCAGATCTGAATACTCGATATCCTTGTTGATACCATTCACACCTATTTGCAAAGTACTAGGTAAATATCCCTGTTCTAAATAAACCGATTTTATACCTAATTTCTTGGCAATTATCGTTTCACAATTGTATGCTCCGTTCCAGAAAAGAATAAGATCACACCGATCATTACTGAGTAACCTATACAAATTGACAAACTGACGGACAAGCCTTTTGTAATAAAATTTTTGAGAATATAATCCCCTCTCCGACAACCCTAACGCTTTGCGAGCCAACTCTTTTTTATCGATTTCAGCTATATCATCAAGGGAAACTTGATTAATATTACGTTCCGGTACAATATAGTTTATATCCAGTTTATCCAGAAACATTAATCTGTTTTGCATTGAAGGATTGATAAAAAAAACATCGAATCCCAATTTTTTCAGGTTCAAAGCAATATTAACAAGCAACTTATGCGGAAAATGATAATCATCAACTATACCAATCCTAGCGCTACATCTCATACAAAGATGATCCCTTCCTCTCTCTTAGAAAAGACTAGATTTGTTTCCCGTAAAAACGTTTTTTCACCTGAAATAAACGTATAAAAAAAGCAAGCATAAAAGCAGCCACTGTTGAAATCACTGCCGCTGACAATCCCATTCTTCTTATCAAGATCAAATTTATGAATATATTTATGAATGCGGCAAATACAACGGAAATAAACATTCTTTTTGTATCCTTGTGTTTTAAAAATGAAACCTCTATAAAACTGGTAAATATCATAAAAATTGAACCTATTACCAAACCATCTACATATTTTAGTGCATCTATGAACTTCTTATCTATCAAAAGATTAAAAATTATGCTTTTCCCAAAAAACATCAGAATAAAAAGAACAACAGACAAAAACACTAATTTTCTAAACATTGAGAACACCAGTTTTTTCTCTGTTGCTATATCACCCTTATGGGACAATAATTTGTTTTGCCAAGCCATATAAAACACCTGATTAAACATCACAAAAAACAAAGTAAATTTATTTGAAACAGCATAAATACCTACAGATTCCATATCCATAAAATACAAAATTATACATCTATCAGAAACATTTACAATCCACCACGCTATCCCACTAAAAATCAGAGGTAGCGAATATCTCAACATTTCGTTTAACCTTGATTTAGAAAAATCTCTAAAACGAAAATACCTTCTAAAATCACAATGTTTTACGGTATATAGCACGACAACTAGTTCTCCTAAAATCGTAGCCCATATAAAACCAACCAATCCCAACCTGAGATAAATCAAAAAACACAGTGCACTAATACCAAGTGAAACAGCCTGAATAACAAAACCTACAGAAAATTCTTTATCCTTTCTTATACCCCTCAAAGAATTAGTCAGGTACAGTCTCATCATAGTTAATAGAAACAAGACCAAAACAATCAAATTATAGCGAATCTCAAATATAGCCGAAAACGTTAGATACACAATTGTAAATGTTGAAATAGCTACTATGAGAAAAATAAACGCACTGGAGAAAATAACACGTTTCTTGTTTAAATCG
>CAZFUR010000133.1:0-6078 GCA_964522245.1 uncultured bacterium
ACAAGATTAAAATAAGGTAACCCGGATAAAAATGTACCCGAAGAATTGGACATATGATAATACGGAAAGACAATACCTTCGTTATCAAGCCGTTCAACTACTCTGGAAAAAGCTTCCCATTGTTTCAAGGAATAAGAAAAATTGTTGCCGGCACTGGAAAAATGAGAACAAAGCCCCTCCACCTTTATATTCTTAAGAGATAAAGCATCCTTTATAAAAGAATATGCCTTATCGGGAGAAACTCCTATACGCCCCATTCCCGTATCTATTTTTATATGAACTTTAGCCTTTTTACCGGATAATCCCGCCTCATGATTTATAGCACTGAGCATATCTTTTGTATACACAATCGGTTGTATGGCGTATTCAACAATCGACTCCGCATCAAACGTAAAATTACTGTTCAACACAAGTATATTTATATCCGAAAAACGACACCTCAGCTCAATAGCTTCAGCCATATTAGCAACACCAAAAAAAGAAATACCTTCACTAACAGCAGTCTCCACAACCTTAATGACTCCATGTCCATAAGCATTTGCTTTAACAACGGCTAAAATTTCCGTCGATGGAGTAAGAGCATTTTTTATCGCACGATAATTCCTCGACAGCGCACCCAGGTCTATCTCCAACCAATTATTATATTTTACAGCCATCTTATCTGCTTTAAAAGTTGCTAATGTATCCATAATCACACCTAAAATTTGTAGATTTTCGCTCCCTTTTCCTCCGCTTGCGCTCTTCGCACATAAATGGGATTTATATCTTCAGACTTCTCATAAAATCCCAAATATGCCATCATAGCAGCAGTCGAAGCCATGGGAAAAACAAAATCACGCACCATATCGATATCGATTAATTTCTCAAACTGCATCAACCTATCCCAATCGGGAGAACAGATAACTGATGGTTTTTCCAACATACTGTCGAAAAGTTCAGGTTTGAGAATCACGCATTCCCCGTCAGCAATAAAACCATCGCCCGATCTTCGATATTTCCGCACGAAAAACTCGTCCCTCTGGGCATATACCATCGGGTAGATCACATTTTGCGCATCCATCTGACAGGCAATGTTGTGCAACGATGATACCCCGACAACCCTAAGTTTCCCATCGCAATTTAAACCTTTCGCAATAGCTATGCCAACCCTGATACCGGTAAACGATCCCGGACCTACGCCAACCGCAACAGTATCAACGTCCGAGAAAGGTATGCCGACACCTTTTAGGGCATCATCAATAGACGAAATTATATAATTTGAATGCCTAAGAGGATATCTTAGAACCTCTTCACAAAGAAGTTCCCCGTCTTTAACTAAAGCGATACTTCCCTGTTTAGATGTAGTTTCTATCCCTAAAATAATCATACTAAAACCTACCTAATACTATCATAACCAACCGGATAGCTCAATCCAATTAATCAAAACAATCCCGATTCATCACCATCAATCGCATCATTGCGTTTTTTTAATATTCCAATGGGTATAAATTTTATCAACAGAAACGATTTCCACGCATAAAAATTAAAGATATCTTCTTTTAACGAATGGAAAAACGCCTCAATCGCACCATTAAAATCGTTACTTCTGTATTTCAAAAAACCTATCTCATAATAAAGATTGGATTTAGATTTTTTATAATGAGACGCCCCGGCAATATAGCTATCGGGGAATTCATCGGCAATCATATCTATCACTTTCAGATCGTGTTCCCTCTGCTCTACCGCCGCGCGACTGAGGCTTCCTTGACGTATACGATAAAACGCTAAAGGCAGATCTATATAACCACCGTCATAAAAATTTGCCATTTTCAGCCAACAATGGTGATCTTCACTACCCATTATAGAACGGTCCTCACAAAATCCATTTACTTTCTCGATACATTCTCTTCTAACAAGTAAGGTTAAGGTCAAAACAAAATTCTCTCTCAACAGGCTATAGAAAATCTTACCCGATTCAGGACTCTTAAGACGCATCATAGTCTTACCTACTTTTCCATCCTCATCTAAAGCAAACACATCAGAAAAAACAAAACCACACTCAGGATGTTTTCTGAGATAATCAACCTGAACCTCCAACTTCTCCGACACCCATATATCGTCACAATCAACAAAAGCTACAAACTCCCCCGATGAATTTTTTATACCATTATTCCTAGCGCAAGCAGGACCTCCATTATCTTGGTATATATATTTTATTTTTCTTGGATATTTTCTCCGATACTCTTCAACAACATCCTTAGTATCATCAGAAGACCCGTCGTCAACAATGATTATCTCATAGTCGGCATAAGTCTGCTTCAAAACACTATCCAAAGTCTCAGGCAGATACTTACTCCCGTTGTATGATGGAATTATAACCGAAACCGAATACATGCAAAAACTCCACTAAAAAACATTAAAATAATATCGAAAATTTCATCACTAAACAAAAAAATAATCAAGCATAAAAGAGATAAAAGGGATTTTTGGCTAAATATCTTCTTCTTTTATCTTCCAACTGCCTATGAAAAATAGCTTTATGTCATCAACAATGGCTAGCAAAGATGGGATAAGAAGTAGCGTCAGAATGGTTCCAAAACCTAACCCCCAAGAAACAGCAACAGCCATCGGAGCTAATATCTGGGATTGCCCACCGCTGAAAATCAAAGGCAATAATCCTATTATTGTGGTGATAGATGTCAACATAATGGGACGAAAACGCAAAGAACCTGCACGCAACATAGATATCCACCGCCCTCTGCCTGATCGGCGTTGACGATTGATGAAATCAACCATCACAATACTGTCATTAACAACAATACCACTCAAAGCCACAGTACCCAATATGCACATCAAACCGATATAAGCCCCCGTTACAACCGTTCCAATCAAAACACCTATCACCGAAAACGGTATAATCAATACAACTATCAAAGGTTGAATAAAGGAGTGAAATATCGCCCCGATTATCATATATATACACAAAAACGCTATCAGAAACGCTATCCCCAAACTATGCATGGACTCTCTAGTTTTTTCCGATTCTCCACCGCGATACATCTTTACACCGGGATACCTGAAAGACAAATCTTTAAATTTTTCGGACACCATTTTATTTACCAAAACCGATGTGATTATGTCTTCATCAACATCCGAGGTAACTTTTATTATACGTTTACCGTCTTTTCTATATATTTTGTTATAACCCGGTGATTTTTCTACCGTTGCTACGGTTTTTAGTCTGACAGTCCTGCCATTGTTTAACCTTATCTCAAGAGATTCTATATCCTCCCTCAACTTTCTGCTTCTATCTACAGCTTTGACAATCACATCTACGTCTTCACCGCCTAAACGTATCTCAGTAGATTTCAGACCGGCAAAAGCGTTGCGTATGGCTCTATTGATATCTGTGTTATCCAATCCAAACAGATTTGCCTTAGCCTCATCTATGTTAATCCTGTATTCCTCTTTACCTGCCTCAAAATCATCCGACAGGTTTTGAATTCCCGGTATTGTGGAGAGATACTCTTTTATCTCAGATACAACTTCCACCATTTTGTTTACATCTTTTCCGGATATCTCGAGTTCCACAGCACTTCCCTTTGGAGGTCCCCCACCTTGATTAGCCACTTCTATACTAGTTGCACCGGGCAGGTCTTGCAAAATATCTATCAGGGCATTTATTATAATCTTTCCATGCCTTGTTTTTGGATTTTCCTCTGTTATATCTATTCGTATCAAAGCTAGATTTGATCCTATTTTGAACGATTCCCAATCCTTATCAAGGGCTCTTCCGATGGTGGTATCTATTGTATGGTACTCTGACGGAGGAAGTTCTTCCATGATCCTTTTCTCAATCGATTTTACGACCTCAGCGGTATCCTCTATAGTATTGCGCTCAGGACAAGTGACACGTACAAAAACCTCATCTATATAAGAAGACGTATCAAACAACACAAAACGAGCCGTCTGTTTACTATACCAAACCGTAAAAACCAAGGCTAAAATGCAGATCACAACAAACAAATACCTTCGTCTTAAACACAATTTTAAAACATATACATAAACAGTTATGATCTTTTTCAGAAAAACATTTTCTTTGTGGGCTTTGGGTTTTTTGATAAAATCCGCCAAATGAGACGGCAACACAAAAAATGCCTCAAATAAAGACGCAATAAGAGCAAATATCACAGTCAACGGTATAAACGCCATAAATTTGCCCAAATCACCCGCCATAAAAAGTAATGGAGAAAATGCCGCAACAGTAGTACTGACAGATCCTATAACCGGCCATATAACCTCATTAGAACCTTTGATTGCCGCCTCAACAGGAGACAAACCACGCTCCATATATCTGTATACATTCTCCACAACGACTATAGAATCGTCTACGATCATACCCAAAGACATTATCATACCGAACATGGTCATGAGATTTATAGTGTTTCCCGTCAACCACATAAGGACAATGGCACCACACATAGCAACAGGAATACCCATAGCAGTAAGTAAAGCTATACGCCAATTCATAAATATAATCAACATAATCGTTACAAGTATCAATCCTAAAACTGCACTATTTTCCATGGTATTAATACGGTTAGCTATATATTTGGAGGTATCATTGAATAAAAATATGTCTAGTCCTTCAGGAAGAAGCTTTTTGTATTCTTTGACAAGTTTTCCGATACCTTTTGATATAGATATGGAATCCGCCTCTTCCGTTTTTAGCACAGTCAACGTTATAGCGGGTTCACCATTTACACGACTCAAAGTTTTACTTTCCTCAAACCTGTCTACAACAGTAGCAAAATCACTTATTTTGACAAGCCTTCCATCAGGATGCTTTTTAACAATAACATCCATTATCTCTGAAGGAGTTTTTATTTCGCCAAGACCTCTTATCTGAAATTCACCTCTAGTTGTTTTTAAGGTTCCCGCAGATAAATTTAGATTTTTTCTGGAAATAGCTCTACTGACATCATCAATACTTAAACCGTAAGAATTAAGGCGAGCAAGATCAATCTCCACCCAGATTTCCCTATCCTCTATTCCGGCGATCATGACGTCTTTTACACCCTTAATAGACTTGACATCGTCTTCCAATTCGTCAATATACTTTTTTATCTGAAACAGATCAAGCTTTCCGCTAATCCCGACCGTTATCAGAGGAATACTTAATTTAAGTTCCTCTATGACAGGAGACTCCGTCGTGCCGGGCAACTCCTTTTTAACAATATCCACTTTCTGCCTGATATCATTTATCAGATTATCTATGTTGTCAACCTCTTCTCTCGCCCTGACAAATATATGCGACATCCCCTCCAAAGAAACAGACCTGATATAATCTATACCGTCAATATCCTCTATTTCCTCTTCTATAGGAACAGTTATTAGATCTTCTACGTCTATCGGGGAAGTAATATTGGGATCGGTAGTGATGATCTGAACCATTTTTATGGATATTAGCGGAAACGTCTCGCGCGGGATTGTATTGAAAAGATATATCCCCGCCAACACCACTATGATGACAGCCAAATTGACGGGAACCCTCTGTTTGATAGAAAATCTAGCGAATCCCATTTCTAATGCTCCGTATTTCCGGTATTATTTTTTTTACCAAATGCCACAAGCTCAACACTACTGCCATTTTGCAAAGAAGAATGCCCTGTTATAACAACTCTGTCTCCCTCTTTTAAACCCGACGAAATAGCTATTTCGTCTTTGATCTGTTGCTGTATCGTTACGTATACAAGCTCCGCCTTTCCATTCTTAACGACAAACAAAAAATCTCCGTCTTCGGAACGAAACACAACATCCGCCGGAACAAAAAAAGCCTCATCAAGCACTCCTAATTTAGCACTGATCCTAACAACCATACCGGGATGCAAATAGATCTTTGTATCGGTATTATCGTATCTGGCAACAACATCAAAATTCAGGTAATCTTTGTCCGCCTCCGGATCAATAGATATGATTTTGCTGACAAATTTCCTACCCGGATACGCATCAACAGTAAACGACAAAGGAAGCCCCACTTTGAAAGACGGAACCTCTATATCGGTTATAAAAAAATGTATTTTTAGTTCCGACAGATCC
>CAZFUR010000134.1:0-2672 GCA_964522245.1 uncultured bacterium
TAGAGTCAATTACGTAATCGAACAGATTGAAAACGGCAAGAAAGTGGGGCTGTTGAGCGATGCGGGAACCCCGGGTATATCTGATCCGGGTGAACGTTTGATCAGGGAAATAATCAGTCACGATTTGCCTATACAGATAATACCGGGGGCGTGTTCTCCGATAGTAGCGCTTTGTTTGTCGGGTATGAGAATGGATAGATTTAACTTTGAGGGGTTCGTTCCACGCAAAGGAAATAAACGCAATAAACTACTAAAAAAAGTCGCCGCCGAAAATAATACTACCATTTTATTTGAATCGCCGTTAAGATTACAATCGTTGATGAAAGATTTACTGAAATATTGTGGAGATAGAAAAGTCACCGTTTGTAGAGAGTTGACAAAAATCTATGAAGAAGCAATAAGAAAAAAAATCTCAGAAATACTTGATGATCTAGCGAATAACAAAATAAAAACTAAAGGCGAGATGGTTATCGTTGTTGAAGGTACACAAGCATATAAAAAACGAGAATCGGGAGAAAATAATGGAGAATAAATCCAATAAAATTAAACGTAATCTTTATCTGATGCTTCCTATGTTTAATGAACAAGAATCCATAACAAAACTCCTTTCTGCCGTGGATAAGGTCAGGTCTAGACTGCAAGATCCGTTGGAGGTTGTAATCGTAGATGACGGAAGCAGTGACGATTCTATAAAAAAGGTGGAGGCTTTTGGGAAAAAAACAGAATTTATGAACATAAAAATTATTCCCCATGAGAAAAATATGGGGTTGGGACAGGCTATGCGGACGGGGATATATCATCTGGCTGAAACGGTTGGGGCGGAAGATATCGTGTTCACGATGGATGCGGATAATACCCATGACCCAAAATATATGATCGATATGAAAAAGAAAATCGATCAGGGAAACGAAATAGTTATAGCATCTAGATACTGTTCCGGTGGCGATGAGTGGGGTCTAAAAATACATAGGAAAATACTCAGTTTTGGCGCAAGCGGTTTGTTGAGTAGCGTTTTTAAATGCAAAAATATCAAAGATTATACCTGCGGATACAGAGCGTATAAGGGAAGATTGTTGAAAGAGGCTTATGACCATTACAAAAACAATCTTATACGGGAAAATGGGTTTACATGTATGGCGGAACTGCTTATCAAAACTCATCAATTTGCGAAAGGCGCAGGGGAAATACCTATGATATTAAGGTATGATTTGAAAGGCGGTGCTTCAAAAATGAAAATTCTAAAAACCGTTTATCGCTATGTGCATCTTATAAAAAACCTGAAACGGGAACTCCTGTCAGCCGATTCGTGTTCTCAGGATAAAGAAACCGTAAAAGTTGTTTAATTTTATCTGAATTTTTTTTCTATTTTATCGTCAATATTTATCAGCAGGAGAAGTCGGATTTGGACAATGTGAATGTCTCCGATGAGACGCTTGTAAGTGAAGTCATAGACGGGAACACAGACGCCTATAGAGAAATAGTGACTCGTTATGAGAAAAAGGTTATCGGAATCGCATACGGGGTTGTTCACAACGAACATGACGCTATGGATGTGGCTCAGGACGTTTTTTTGAAGGTGTACAAATCGCTGGATAAATTCCGCGGTCAATCTAAATTTTTTACATGGCTTTACAGGATAACGGTGAATATGTCTATCGATTTTAAACGGAAAAAGGCAAGAAAATCTACTGTGACGTATGACGGCGATATAAAATTTATGAACGAAATACCGGGAAAATCTGTATCACCATCAAAAAAAATGTTCATAACAGAGGTCTATAATAAACTCAAAGACGCAATAGACCTTTTGCCGGAAGACCAAAAGGCTACGTTGGTTCTAAGAGAAATAGAAAACCTGAGTTATCAAGAAATCGCAGACGTTTTAAAATGTTCTACCGGTACCGTTATGTCTAGACTGTTCTATGCGAGAAAAAAACTCAGGGATATGATAAAACCGTATCTTTCCGACGGATTTTAGGGGATGGGGCATGAAAAGGAATTGTGAAAAATTTAAAAAGTTAATCAGCGCTAAAATTGATGACGAGATAGATGCGCTCCAAAGCGAAAAACTGAATCGCCATATATCGGAATGCTCGGAGTGTAAAGATTATTATGACGATTTATGTCAGATGCGGGCATTGACGAAAAAACTGTTCTCGGGATACGGATCGAATGGTTCTTTATGGGACAAAATATCTAAAAAAATTGTATCCGAAAACAGTAATATTGTGTGGTATAGAAAGAAAAGAATGCCTTTTTGGATATCTTCTGCGGTAGCGGCAACGGTGTTGATATTCAGTATGCTTTTTTTCTACGGAAACAAATATTCTGGAATTCAAAATAAATGTATTGTAGAATGGGTCGAGTCTAAAAAATCGTCCGTTATGGTTTATGAAGACGTTGCGACGAAAACAACGATCATATGGATGCTTTCTTTCAAAAAAAATACAGATAAAAATATCGTAGAAGGAGCCGTTTCATGATTAAAAAAATAGGTTGTGTGGTGTTTTTGCTCTTTACTTTTTTGATGTCGGGGTTGGCATATGCTCAACAAGTGACCGTAGAAACCTCTTTTATAAAAGGATCAAATAAGGGCGATATTGTGGATCCGAAACTCCAGAAAATAGTTCCCCACCTAGCTAGCCTGAACTATTCTTCGTACTCTCTTGTAG
>CAZFUR010000134.1:2682-6077 GCA_964522245.1 uncultured bacterium
AAAAGGTGCCCAAAAAGAGGAGATGTTTTTTGATATGCCAAACGGAGACAGATTGAGAATGGTTGTCATCGGGATTGAGGATACCTATATAAAGTTATTAATATCAATGAAAAACGCAGGTTTAAAAACCAACTTTAAAATCAATAATAACGGTACCGTAATCGTCGGTGGTAACGATTACGAAGACGGGGCGTTAATTATTGCTATCACCGCTTCTTACTAAAAAGGTTATTTCTGCTCTATTAGTATTCTGAAATACTGTTCTACGAGGTCTCTGTAATCTGAAGGAATGTAGATGCGGGGTCGGGATTTTGTGATATTTTGCATTTTCTGTTGAAGCCATTTTTTATTCAGGTCTTCAGGCGAGAGGTTTTTGGGTGTTGTTTTTGCGGTCTGAGACTTTCTTTTTTTACTCTTTTCTCGTTTTTTAAGTGATTTTTGGGCATCAAGCAGGCGTGTCAGGATATTTTTTTGCCGTTTTTTTAAATCGTTCCCAAATCGATTGTTCTCTATCATTTTGGCGGATTCTTCCATTTTTGAGACGATATCTTCAAGGTCGCCTATAAGCTCTTTTCTGCCACCAATATTTTCATTCAGTTTTGATAATGCTTGTGCCAACATTTTTTGTTCCGATGCCAATTGGCTGATATATTGATTTGCGGTCATATTGTTGGATTTACCGAAATTCGGCATTTTAGAAGATCGGTTATTGAGGTTTTTCTGTTGATCGGAAATCTTTTTTAGTTTGTTAAAATAATCTTCTAAATTGGGTGTGCCACTGCCTGAACCATTTTGTTTTTGTAGTCGGCTTAACAGTTCCAGAAGAGAGACCCACCTGTCGGTAATCCGATAAATATCGGCAACTCTACTTTTCATCAGGGGAATAACGGATTGGTTACCCTTTTTAAAAACACTCTCGTTTTGATCCATAAGATCTTTGGCGATTTTTTCTAAAATAGCGTAACAACGGGAATCTATAACGGTAGATTTCTTTGACAAGGTTTGCGCTAAAACAATAATCCTCTTTAACTCCTGCTCGAGAAAAAACATCTGTTTTGCGTGTTCGATATTTTTTTTCATGTTTTTTCCCTGATACCTTTGCATAGAGTCAACAAGTCGGTCTAGTTCACGTCCCGCTCGGATAAGCCTGTGGATGGTGTTTTGTATCCCTTCAACCAGTTCTCGTTGTATTGACCACTTGTTTAATATGTTTTCAATAGAGCTTACGACGGTTTTTAGACCTTTTTTTATAGATTCACCTGTGTTTTGCGCAGTTTGTATATTTTTCTGTCGGAGTTGTTTTCTCATCTGACCTGTCATCTGTTTTAGGGCGGATTCATTGAACGATTTTTCCAAAAGAGCCATACTTTCAGCGGTCTCAAATTTTTCTATCCGAGCGGTTTTAGACGCTTTTTTTATTCCGCTATCCAAGTAATCGATGAATCTGTCCATCTCTGAAATCTCTTTTTGGATACGATCAATATCCGCAGGCGGTATGGCGATTTCTCGACCGATCCATTTGTGGAGCCGTTTATTTAGTTTTTGCTGTTCTCTTAGTGAGACCTTAGAGGTTTCCAGTAACTCTATCAGACGATTCTGAAAAGAGAGTCTTTTGAGAAGATCAAGCGCGCGGTCTAAATTGTCACGGTACTCTTCCAAACCGGTATCGGTGTTTTGCAACCCTTTTTTTAACTGTTCAAACAGATCGGAATTCTCAAGCATTTTTTGTAACTCGGATAAAGACTTTTTCATATCTTCCGTTAACAGGTTATCCATTATTTTTTGGATTTCAGAATATTTCTCTATTACTTCACGGGCAACTTGTTGCTCTTTTAGTCGGTTCTTGAGGGTTTGGCTGTCTTTGTTCAGAGAAGTTTGCATGGCGGTTAATTCTTGTGAAATCTTTGAGACGGTTTGTTTGTCTGACCAGGTTAGGGTTTCCGAGTTATTCAGTTTTTGTCGAATACGATCTATCTTGTCTAGAAAAGAGGTCTGTTGCGTTTTTAGTTTAGCCAGTGTATTGCCAAAATCATCGAATATTTCGGTTTTCCGTTTGTATAGCTCTACCATCGACGGGAACCTCAAAAAATGGTCGGTGGAAAACGTTATATGCGGTCCGTCGGGGGGAGGATATTTGTCCGATGCGGATATTTTGTAGATCAGTATGTCGGCGGGGGCGAGATGTAATTTTGTCAGATCCCAGCCGTAAGAATCGTTGAGGCGTTTTGTTTTTATATCGGTGGTCAAAACGATAGATTTTTCCTCGTACCCTTTTATGTGGTAGAGGAGTGTTAGTTTATTGAGTTCTATATCATCAGAGGCTGAGTAGCTTATATCTATCCGCATCTCTTTGGGAATTTCGATATCTATTTTAGGGTTTGTGATCTGTATGGAGGGTGGTTTATCGGGGATGGGTTTTATTTTGTAAGGTTTGATCGGTCTGTTGCGATTTTTGAAAATATCTTCTACGATTACTGTATAATCCGTTTCGGTATTCGCTAAAAAAGATATGTTGGCGGTGTTGCCTTTGATTGTACAAAAGCGGATTTTATTGTCGTCTATCAGAAGATAAGCGTCTTTTAATTTGTTGTTGACGGTGACGGATAAATCTATCTTTGTGCCTTTAAGACAGGAGATATCGTCAAAATATTTTCTTCGGTCTTCTATCGGTTGCCAATTTGTGTATTGTGGAAACTCGTATTTTATTTTATGACCCAGAATGACCGGATAATTAATCACGGATATTTTGTAGATGTTAGATTTTTTTGAGAGGATCTGTACATAATAATCATAATCAAGGAGTACTTTTTTTAGATTATAGCTGTAGCGGTATGCGGATGTTTTTATCATAGGGTAGCGTTGCCAGTCGTGACTTTTTTTGCGAAGAAAGACAAACGGCTCTATGCTGTTATCTAGAAAAGCGACTGTTTTGATGGAAATATTGTCTCCGTAGATTACCGACACATTGCCCGGTCGTACGAAAATCTTTTCCTCCAGTGGTTTTATCGGATCGAAAAAATCTCTGTATGTCAAATAAAGAGAATCGGCATAAAAGTTGCCGAATATAGATACGGGCAAAACCAGTATCAGTACAAAATATATCCAGTATTTGGTGAATTGAACAGGGGTATAAAAGGTTTTTGCACTCAAAATTTTTTTTATGTTTATCTGATTTACGACCCGTTGTATATGAGCTTGAGACAAAGAGGCGGATAGATTATATTTCTCCAGAAGTTCCTTGTTTTTTCTGAATTGGATCCCGGATATCAGGTCGCCGTTGAACAGATCAAAATTTTTTTCCAGCCATCTAGCCGTCTTCTCGATAGAACTGATTTTGAAGAAAACAAAAATTAGGTTTTTTGTGACGATGTATAATATGGCGCAGACAAACAGTG
>CAZFUR010000135.1:0-6076 GCA_964522245.1 uncultured bacterium
ATTATATCTTTAGGTCTCAAAGGAAATACCTTATATACAAAATCCGATATTTTATCCTCATCAATCTTAGCCGTTCCGAAAGTATCAACCAACACAGAGATAGGATCCGCAACACCTATCGCATAAGACAACTGCACTTCACATTCATCAGCCAACCCGGCGGCAACAATATTTTTAGCTATGTAACGAGCGACATATGTAGCACTTCTATCAACCTTCGACGGGTCTTTACCTGAGAAAGCACCACCACCATGACTCCCTTTACCACCATAAGTATCGACAATAATCTTTCTTCCCGTCAAACCTGTATCCCCCATAGGACCGCCTGTGACAAATCTACCGGTAGGATTTATATGAAAGATCGTATCATCATCTAAAAGATTAGCCGGTATAACCTTTTTTATGACATGCTCAATAATATCTTTTCTTAAGGTATCTTCATCTACCGAATCCAGATGCTGGTTTGAAATAACAACCGTATGCACACGAACAGGTTTTTTATCTACATACTCTACGGTAACCTGAGATTTACCGTCCGGACACAAATAGTCAACGACTCCTTGTTGACGGATCTCGGCTAATTTTTCGACAAGTTTGTGAGCAAGGCTAATCGGCAAAGGCATAAATTCATCAGTATCTCTACAGGCGTACCCGAACATAATCCCCTGGTCACCCGCACCTTGTTCAGCATGCAACCCTTTCCCCTCTGTAACGCCTTGTGAAATATCAGGAGACTGCGCATGAATAGAAGTAATCACAGAACAAGTTTTGTAATCAAACCCCTTATTCGCATCATCGTACCCTATCTCTTTAACTGCGTTACGAGCAACTTCGATAAAATCAATATTAGCTTTTGTTGTTATCTCTCCGGATATAAAGACAAGACCTGTCGTCAACAATGTCTCACACGCCACTCTGGAATACTTATCCTGAGCAAGTAACGCATCCAATATTGCATCCGATATCTGATCGGCCATTTTGTCAGGATGTCCCATAGATACCGATTCGGAAGTGAACATTTTTTTGTTTTGCATCAAATTCTCCTTTCCAAGAAAAACATTTTTAATTTATATTTCTATAAAATTTATTAGCAAGTTCATAACTTTTAAGATCACCTATATCATACCATGTTCCAGTAAAAACATGTGCGAAGACGTCTTCTTCTTTGTATACCCACTGAACAAAGTACCCGGGAGCATCACTGTTATTCCCGCCATCGATATATTTCTTGACCAACGGAACCATATCTTTTTTGAACAGATAAATCCCCAACGCCGCCAAGGTTGACGGCGGATCAGACGGTTTCTCCACAAAAGAGACCACTTTCCCGTCTTCATCAACACTCAAAATTCCATACTGCTTGGCAAGTTCAATATCCGATACATCGTAAGCGCATATGACTATCTTTTTCTCAATAAAATTTTTTTTGAGTTCAGCAAGATCAAAATCAAATAAGTTATCCCCCGCCATGACGATCAGATCGTCTTGAATATTTTTTTGTTCTATGACAAAATTCATATCGCCTATGGCCCCTAGACGATCATCATTATTCAATGTCCCGTCATTGATTATCTCGATAGGTTTTCTATATGAAAAAACTTGCGCCCACTGCTGAAACTGTTTGTGAAACTTATCGTTAGTCACGACATATATACCGTCTATCTCGTCAAAAACCTCTAATTTCTGCACAATATACTCAATGATAGGTTTATCCGCCACAGGTAAAAGAGGTTTTGCCTTATCTTTAGTTAAAGGGTACAACCGCACTGCGTAACCCGCAGCCATAATTATAGCTTTCATAAAAACTCCTTCAAAATTTTATTCTTTAAAACTAAAACTCGGGCTATGGTCTTTTAAGAATGCCTCCGCTTTTTCACGAATCTCGTTTGCATCCGAATAATCCGCCACAGAATTAACCAACTCTTTTATCTGGTTGTAACTTACAGATCTTATTGTTCTTTTCAGCTCAGGCACCGCTACAGAACTACAGCTCAGCTCATCAACCCCCAAACCGATAAGCAATAAAGCCAAGGCAGGTTCACTAGCCATCTCTCCACAAACCCCAACCCATAAATTTTCCCTATGCCCCGCATCAACTATAGTTTTTATCAACCTTAACATAGCAGGATGTGTAGGCTGATAAAGATATGCTATCTTCTCATTTATCCTGTCAACAGCTATAGAATACTGAATTAAATCGTTCGTTCCTATACTAAAAAAATCTACTTCTTTGGCTAACATATCGGCAATAATCGCTGCCGACGGGACCTCTATCATGGCTCCGACCTCCATCGCAGGATCATAGGAAAAACCGTCCTTATCCAAACCACGTTTTACCTCTGATAAAAGAGCGTTAGCCTCCTTAAGTTCACCCACACTTGAAACCATAGGGTACATCAACTTTATATTTCCCAAAGAACTCGCACGCAAAATTGCCCTCAACTGTACTTTAAAAATCTCAGGCTGAGCAAGACAAAACCTAATAGCCCGCCACCCAAGAAACGGATTCATCTCGTTGGGAAAATCTAACTGCGAGACAAACTTATTGCCGCCAAGATCTATCGTCCTTATTATGACAGGATTAGGATGGACTTGTTTTGCCACTTGCATATACGCTTCATACTGCTCTTGTTCGGTAGGCAGATCGTAGCGATTCATGTAAAAAAACTCCGTCCTATACAATCCTATTCCTTGCGCACCGTGGGAAATAAGGGAAGACACATCCTCCGGCATCTCAATATTTGCGGCAACACTTATGCGATATCCGTCTGTCGTCTCAGCAGGCACGTCACGTAATCTATCTAAAGCCTCCTCATAAAGATCAAGCTGAGTCTTCTCCTTGCTGTAACGCGACATAGTCTTTTTTGTCGGATTTGTGATAAGAACGCCTCTGTTACCATCTACAACAACCGTATCACCACGCTTGATCTGACTGCTCGCATTACGCAATCCCACAACCGCTGGTATCTCAAGGCTTCTCGCCATAATTGCGGTATGAGAAGTTCTACCCCCTATATCAGTGGCAAAACCGATGACATTCTCTTTATGCATCAGAGCCGTATCCGACGGAGAAATATCATAGGCAATGACAACAACTTCTTCATCCAACTGAGAAAGATCCTTATATTCCTTACCCATAAGATTTTGCAATAGGCGTTTTGTCACATCTTTTATATCACTCGCACGCTCTTTTAGATACTCATCATTTATCTTTGAAAATATCTGCACATATTTTTCCGTAACCTTCATAAATACGGTTTCGATATTTTTAAGATCGCTCTCCAATCTTTTGATAACTTCATCAATCAAAACACGGTCTTCTATAACCAACAGATGCGCATTAAATATCTCCGCATGTTCCGCACCCATTGCCGATTCTATCTTTTTCTGAATTTCTAAAATCTGCTCACGAGTATTTGCCAGAGCATTCTCGAACCGTTTTGTCTCATAAGGTATCTGAGACGGTTTGATAGAATATTCGGGAATAGAATGATATATTTCCGTCTCAAACCTAAACACTTTACCGATAACAAATCCGGGAGAAGCGGGTATCCCATAAAAAACGTTTTCTTTCGCAGGTTTTCTGGTAGACTGATTTTTGTTATTTTTAGACATCAAATACTCCGTGTTATTCTTCTCCGAATTTACTCTTGAATAAGTCAGCTATCGCCTCTACCGCCTGTGAAGCGTCTTTGCCTTCAGCCTTCACCTTTATTTTAGATCCACAATTCGCCGCCAAAGTCATTATCCCCATAATGCTCTTACAGTTAACCTCCACGGAATCTTTAAGAACATAAATATCCGATCGGAATTTACTAGCCAACTGCACCAACATAGCCGCAGGTCTGGCATGAATACCAAGTTTATTTATAATCAGAATATCTTTCTCTACAAAATCACTCATTTTCTTTTTATAGACCTTTGTTGCATAATCTCAACCAATTTATTGTTCAACTCTAACGCCGGATTTATCCCAAGTTTTTTCAATCGATAATTCAAAGCCGCTACCTCAATAAGAGAAATCAAATCCCTGCCGGGCTGAACCGGTATAACAATGTGAGGTACCTTTACCCCCAACAAATCTATATACTTGTTCTCCATCCCTAAACGTTCATACTCTTTCTCGGAATTCCATTTTTCTAAAGTGACAACCAACTCGACCTTTTTACTCTCTTTTATACAACCGACACCAAACAAGGTTTGGACATTTATGATACCGATACCTCTGAGTTCCATAAAATGCCTCGTCATCTTAGCACCTTCACCGACAATTATGCCGGATTCCGTCAACATCAGTTTCACAACATCATCACATACAAGTCTATGCCCTTTACTGATTAGACCAAGCGTAGCCTCGCTTTTCCCAACACCGCTTTTACCCAAAATCAAGACACCCACTCCAAAAACTTCCGCCTCGTTTCCACTCATAGTAACCGATGGAGCAAAACGATCTTCTAAAAATATGGTGGCTTTATTAATAAGCTTCATAGTCATATAATGTGAACGGAACAAAGGCTTATTCAACTCATTAGCCAACTTTATAAACTCTTTAGGCAAAGACATCCTGCGGGCAATTATCACACAAGGCACCTTCTTTGACAAAATCTTCCTGAGTTTACTGATACGCTCATCAGACGACAACGATGTCAAATACGAAAGCTCCGCCTTGCCGAAAACCTGTATTCTCTTATCCGCAAAATAATCCAGATAATCCGCCAATGCAAGACCGGGTCTATTCAATTCCGCCACATTAATACGATTATCCAAACCACCGTGACCGGCAACCAGACGCAACCTCAACATATCTTTTAGCTTTTCATAAAACTCTGAAACTAATATACCTTTTTTCATTTTATATCATCAAATCTCAGGTTCCATTAAACCAAGGTTACCATCAGTCATAAAAAACATCAGACCAAGTTTACCTGTATTTTCATCCAAAAACATAATATATTGACTACCTACACTTTTTAGCTTCAGGGCAGCATTTTTTATTGTCATGGAATCTACATAGAAATCCTCTTTGGAAGACACTTTAACAAAAACATCACCATTATCGGGATGAGTTACCTCTAGAGAAGACTTTGTAAATACTAATTTTTTAACACCTTCTTTGAACTCATCTTTATTTTCGAACATCTCATAAGACGTTTCAGACAATTTATACAAAGTATTTATTTTGCCCGTCTCAGAATTTTTGTACAGATATATCTGATAATGAAGTTCATTCGATCTTTGAACCGCTTGCGAAATAGACAGCGTTTTAGGATCCACATCAATCAAGGAAACCGATATCGAATCCTCATCAAAATCATCACGGTAATCATCATCTTCTTGTTTATCCAGATCCGTCTCAACCGGAACAAAACGCCTTACGTTCTTATGGTCTTGGATTTTCTCTTTTGTCTTGCGCATCTGTCTTTCCAGCTTATCAACAATTTTATCTATCGCCGTAAACATATTGTCAGATTCTTCACGACAATGAATCTTCACCAGATTAGTATTTATATTGACTTCCGCTATAAACCGATACTTCTCCGCATCTAAAATTACATAAACACTCATATTTTTATGAGTATATTTTTCTATCTTATTAAGTTTTTCCTGTATATACTTCTTCATGGAATCAGTCACGCTAGAATTTCTTCCCGTAATATAAATTTCCACTGAATCCACTCCTTTCTCTATTGAAGGTTAAAAATATTTCGCACAATAACAATACATTTTCTATCAAAACAATCAAAATCTTGTCAATCAGTATTATAATTTAAAACTCTCACCTAAATAAAGTTGTCTGGCCTCCTCATCATTGGTTAAATATTCAGGCGAACCGTGTTTGAGTACTTTACCGTCAAAAATCAGGTATGCCCTATCGGTTATAGCCAATGTTTCACGCACATTATGATCTGTCAACAATATTCCCATCCCTGCATCTCTCAAATCCGCGACTATTTGCTGGACATCACTTACGGCAATAGGATCCACCCCCGAAAAAGGCTCATCTAATAAAATAAACGACGGCGAAGTGACCAATGCACGCGTTATCTCCAAACGACGACGCTCACCACCGGAAAGA
>CAZFUR010000136.1:0-6070 GCA_964522245.1 uncultured bacterium
CTCACATCGCCAGCTTCGGCTTGTCTATTTGTCCCAAACAAAGGTTCCATTAAAACAGCCTGATCTTTAGACTCTTGGTAGATACTCATATCTATCTGATGTTTTAGCAATTGAAAAAATGTATTAATATTCCCAGATTTGATTAGCTGGACAGGCAAAAATATCTCGATAGAATTTTTCTTATTTAAGGCGTACGAGGTCCTATTTATTTTACTGAGATCCGTCTCATCAACAAGGTACAAAAAGACATTCTTATTAACACCGGGCATTTTAATACCGAATATATTAGATTCGCCTACTCTCTGCCCCACACTATGCAACAAACCATTGATTAAGTTTTCGATACCTTTAAGACCGCCGTCGTATTTAGGATCATCAACGCCCAACCGCTCAATTTCAGATTTGATTTCCTTGCGCCGTTTATTCAAATCGCCAAGATATTCCTTGAATTTATCCACTATTTCTCCGGTGAAATAATATTTCTCGATTGAACTTAGGTGGGAGTTCAACTGTGTTTCCGTCATAGGTATTTCAGAGATAAAGGGATCAACTGTTTTGATAATTTTCAGATCCGTTAGTTTTGAAATTCCCGTATCTTTTAGATACGCCTTATTTTTAGTCCAACCGTTTTTCTTAGACCAACTCCACCCTTTCAGATAATTCCGAGTGAGGATTTTTCTGATCGTTTTTTTATCATACCGATAATTCGGGTTAGAGACTTTATCAGACGGTATATCACCGTCCATAACGGCAAACGATATAATTTCTAAAATATCAGTATAATATTTATTGTCTCCCTCAGGAATTCCCTCTTTTTGGTCAGCGGGAAAATCAAACCACATTCCTTTATAAACCAGTTCCCAAAACAGATGTTTATCATTTACGGCAACCCATTTCAAAAATTCTATCGAGATATTCTCAACGACAACAGGGCAAACAGGTCTTTCATCTACAAGCAATCCGTTATAAACCGGGAATAGACCGATCTCCGGTTTATCCCAGAAAAGATCTTTCACCTTCAATTTTAACGAGTTTTCCACGCTTTCATTAAACCGATTTATCAGCGATTTAGGATTCGTCAGATAACTATCCAGAATATTCAGTTCGCATACAAACCTAACATCAGCTTCGGCACCCGGTTTAGTAGATGATTTCAGAATATCTATGATATCTTCGGGAGGCATTATTTTCTCTAATTTAATCATCGCCTTATCGGATTGCCTCGCGCTCTCTATCAATTTCATTAATCTATAGTGCCCTATAAACTCATGCAGGAAAACCGCTGTCGGGGTATACTTTGATTTTTCACTCAGAGAAACATATACGCCTCCATCATATAAAGCACCAACACTGACCCTACCTGACGAATCAACCCAATTAGACTGAGATAATGTAAGGATATTCCCCCACTCCGGCAAATCGTCCATAATTTCGTCGGGCAACTCCATAATCCCCTTCAGAACAGCCTCGTAACCCCTAAGATCAAACCGATCCTCTCGAATATCAAAAAAAACCGACATATTCAATTTAAGATCCATCGCACGGCGGGCAAGGTACAGGTATCCTTTTTCTTTAAGATTCCGATAACTCAGAGTTTTTAGTATTCCTAGATTCCTATAACTATCTTCTTTGCGAAGAAAACCTATATTTCGATTAAATTCGTTAAGCAACCATGTTATCGCCATGATATTTTCTATCGTATCGTTAAGATCCACACCGTAATTTTCTTCTATCCGATGTAAACTTTTTCGGATCTCCTCAAACCCTAGCTCGGCTTCCGCCTTTGCTCTTCTGACCGCTTCAGACGGCGAATAGACAATCATATACATCTGATAACGATCTATCATTCTATCCAGTATCTCTTTGGAGCGAACATCCACATACTCTTCAGAACTAGTTTGCAACAAACTTATTTTTGATCGTTCAGGGATATTATTGAAATCGGTTGCCGATAAAAGCTGTTTAAATTCTTCCAAAAGATCTTTCTTAGGCTCAATATTTCTCCAGAAAAGATTAACAAGATCAAAATCTATATTAAACCCCGCAAAAGTGACCGTATCGAAAAGACCTATATCGTCCAGATGCGGTGTCTGGAGGATTTTAGCATCATAGTTAAATGGAATGGAATCGAACCACTCAACATCTGTCCTTTTAGTCAACATTTTTAAGACGGGGTCTTTCTGTATAATTTCTTTGCCATACCTTAAAATAAGGCTTCGCACCCAATCTCTGAATTCATGTTCAAAAACAGTCCTAAGTACGTTCTTAGCCAATTCCTGTTCAGGGAACTCCATTTCCTCCACCTGAAGAAGCGTATTTAAGTTCAGATAAATTGTCTTACGCTCTGTTCCCACATGGGATAACGCGTCACCCGAATAGAAAATCCCCTTCTCATCAAGTAACAATGTCAGAGAAAACCCTCCAAACTCGTTTAGATATTTCGATTCCGCTATCGATTCCAAAGCAATCGTAAGACCTTTTTTAAGCTTCTCTCTATATGTAGGATCGGATATTTTAGCCAGCATATTCTGAGTAGCGCTAGCAGGTAATTTACCAAACAGTTTTTGCAGATTCTTTGATACTTTCTTAGGATTCCCATTAAGTAGAGAATCAACTATTTGTGCAGGTGTTTTACCTTTTTTCAATCCTTTAAGATTAATTCTGATTGCATTACCGTTCATAATATCGGATCGGATGGCACTATTTACCTGTCCTTTGACGTTTCGGCGGGCAAGATTTTTATCATTGGGGTCTATTTTATCTTTGGATGCCGCCATTTTGAAATCATCTAATTTAGCAAACATCTCTTCGGATATCATCTCAGGGGTGGATGCTGGACGTGGCAACATTTTTATTATGTTGCCTTTTTCTTTTTTAGAACCGAATATTCCTGATATTTTTTTACCGAACCCGGCGACCTTCTCTTTTGCTGACCGCAACTGAAGCAATTTTTTATCGATCTGTTTTATCTGATCAATTTTCAGATCTTTCAATCGGCTCATCTGTGCACGTTTCACCTGAAGTTCGGCTATATGCGTATCGACCAAACTTTGGACTATTGGAACCACCGTATCACGGAAAACAGCGTGAGATATCTGCATTATTTTTATTCGTTCTCGCACATCTAAGGATTGAATATGTTCTCTAAGGGCAATTAATTTATCTCTATTCATAAAATAATCAAATACCCCCAAAGCGTCTTCTCGCATTTCAAAATCCTCAGGTTCAAGCCCGCTTTTAATTAGGTAATCGACAAACAGATCAAACGCATCGACAAACATTTTTTCCGTCATATTGCCCGGTTTAATTATGGCTGAAATATTTTTGCCTTGCACAGGAACAGCGCTCAATCTATCTATCTCGTCTTTTTTATGATCAAGGGTAAACTTTCTCATAAAAGACTCTTCATCCGAGATAGGTCTTTTATCCAACTTCTCCAGTTCCGCAAGTTCCGATTCAGTCATAGAAATAACAGACACACCGTTATGTCTTAACCTTTTTATGAAATCGTCCTTTTTGAGAATCGTGTTCCAATCTATATCTTTGAGCAGTAAGGCACCGTTAGGAATCATTTTAGTCTCGATAAAACTAAATATGTTCAGAGCTTTTAGAGACTCATCAACCTCATCAACTTCTTTTTCCGACAAATCTCCCAAACCCGATAAGATACTCCACAATACGGCATAAGTTTTTTGATAATCGTCTTTGACATTTTTTATATCTTTAGATAACCGAACAAATCTAGCCGTCTCTTTATCTATCCATTTAAGTACGGAATTAGCTATTCGCCGTTCATTTTGCAATTCGGCTCTCTTGTCAGAGACCTCTTCAGAAGACAACCCCACCGCAATACCCGCAACTTCATCTTTTTTCAGAGCAACCAGCTCATTCCCCTTTAAGTTTTTAAGAGATTCTTTTCTTAAATTTAACGCCTGCAAGGTCACATCAAGTTCATACAGATTGTTTTCCAATCTTTTAAGAATTGATTTTCGCTGTTTTTTTGGCAGGAGTTGTTCAGCTTCTTTTATATCATTTACCTGATTTTGGATATCAAATCTGGCATTGTTGTACCGTTTACGAAGATTAAACACTTTATATTTCAGTTTTCCGACCGCATTGCGATACCTATCGTAGCTTGCTTCTCTTCTTGCCCGAAGATCTTTTAGCTCTTCCAGTTTATCTTCTATCTGTTTTTTATCAAATCGATACCCTTCTATCCCCAAAGTTCTGATGACGCTTGCGTCTGCAAACTCCAACCCCATCATCACCCCTTCACCGGTAAGCAATTTAAGGCGTCTTGCTACAATTTTCATCTTTTCCGTAAAATTGTCATACATATCCTTTTGTTTTTCGGGATCGAAAGTTTCTCTGTCTCGGACATACATTTTAAACAACAGGGTATCTTTTTTGATTTTAGCGTCTATTGTTTCTTTTAGACCCTGCCATTTTTCTATATTTTTATCCACAAGCTGAATCTGTCTGCCTCTGCCTTGCACGACACCGGCTAACGCATCTGTATAAGTCCTCAAAAGAGCGTCTATCGATAACCCGATATTATTTTCTCTGTCTTGTCGCAGTTGTATGAGCAGATTCTTCAACATTGATATTTCTTTGCTCATATTAACGTTTTTTATCTGTTCAAACTGATTAATTGTTGCATCCACAATGTAGATTAAATCCGCATACTCTTTTTTCATATTCTCCAAAGAATCCGCCAATTTAGTGTATTCTTTCGATAGATCTTTGGAGGCGTCTTTTAGAGAAACCAATTCCAATCCGACAAAGATATTGGGAAACTTTTTGTACAGTTCAAATAAATTATCTTCCCATTTAACACCTTTTTTGGAGAAACTCGATAACGCTTTACCCAAAAACTCAACCTTTTCCATCAACTCTTTGCGATGCGCAACCGAATTATCGCTAACAAAAATATCTATTCTGTCAGGATGAATCGCCTTAGCCAAATTCTTCCTTATCAACTTCAGGTCTTCTACAATCGGACCGACACCCTTATTGCGGATTAGTTCTTGAATTTTCTCTTTTAGGAGAAGATCGTAATAATCCATCAACCGCCCAAACAACGCATTCGCTTCACTCATCAATGTTTCATCAATCGGCAATCCGCTAGAGCGCAAATCTTTTAGACGGGTCGTATACGAAAACAGCAACTTTTCTATCGTTTTAGCGTTATCCTTATTCACAGTCTGATCGCTAAAATGATTTATCCCGTTTTTCAACAAAGACTGTTGAAAATCATCCCAGAAACTCCTTAATTTATCGAAAGTTATTATTTCGCCGAACGAGGTCGGATCCGACACGGGATCAAGTTTACCTATATCTTCACGATGGGAATTGTCATCGCCGTAATGAGCTCTTTTCATATCGCGCATTTCATGTTCCATGACGACTCGGAGTATCGCTTTGGCATACTCACGATTCGATTCCGGCAAACTCAATATATATTTTAGAAAATTATAGTTTACATGAAATACTCCGCCTCTCCCCGCATGAGCAAGAACGTCACCGGTACCAAAAACACCTGTATCGTCAAACAATAAAGAAAGATTGTAGTTCTTAAAATCTTCGGCAAAAGGCGACTTTTGCATATTATCTATCAAAAGAGCCAACGACTTTTTGATCAAGTCTCCTTCTTTTCGGATTCTAGCCGCTAAAGAATCGACAGAACGATCGGATAAACCTGTAAAGTTTTTCTGTAACCGCTTCGCTACTTCTAGGTCGGATCCCACAAACAACTGCGCCACAAACTCTTCGGCACTTATTCTATCAATATCCGTTAAAGCGATTTTTAATCCGTCGCCACGCTCTATTATTTCTCTTATTGAATTATTAACTCTATCTTTAACCTGTTTGCGAGCAAGGCTTTTATCCCCAACAAAATCGTCTGCGAAAGACCGCCCGGAACCGCCTTGCCTAAAATCTACTCTGATAACGTCGCCTACATCTTCCGATTTAACGCGTTGATCGTATCTATCCAGAATATGGCGTGCTACGATTTGATCCCATCGATTCTGTTCATGTTTTTTAAACGATCTTATACGTTGTGTCACCT
>CAZFUR010000137.1:0-6049 GCA_964522245.1 uncultured bacterium
CTGGGCTATTTGAAGCGAGGGAATTATCCCCCCGGGTTTATCTTTGTAATCGGCGACAATCTCATCTAATCTCTTAAACATTTCTTCTTGCGACAACTCCTCGGTGCAGACACAGCTCTTTGGCAATTCAGACACTTTAGACTCCTTTTCGAATAAATGGCTTAACAGAATAATACTATATAATTCTTAATCCTACAGACAACTAAACATACCTCCAACACACCCCATCGGCAGAAATAAAAAAAGCTACCCCCCCCTTTTTCTCCCCAATTCCAAACAGTTACGATTAAACAAAACCAGCATGATTATGTAACAACCGGATCTATTTTTGCAAGACCATTTTTGAAAAAACCCCGTCCCTTTGTAAAAAGACAGTCTATTTGTATATTCAAGTATACAATCTATCTATAAATAATGATTTTTATAGAAAATTTCTAAAACTATATCAATAATATTTCTAGAAAATAGTGAATAAGTATTGTACCATGATGCCTTTCTAGGGGCGATTTTTTTATAATTCACCAAATAAAGGGTACCTTTTTATGACAATGAATCAGAAAAAACAGACCGCACTCACTCTTGTGATTTTATTGATCATTTGCGCTTTCTTTTACTTCTACAGTCTGGGTACACGCAGTTTATATAATCCGGACGAAGGCAGATACGCAGAAATCGCCAAAGAGATGGTGCAAAGAAATGATTGGGTTGAACCACGTTTATTTAACGTTGACTATCTGGCTAAACCGATTTTGTTTTACTGGCTTACGATGATTTCGTTTAAATCGTTTGGATTCACGGAGTTTACGGCACGCCTTATGCCTGTTCTGTTTGGTCTGCTGGGTATACTTGCCACTTTCTGGTTTACTCTGAAAACAACTGATAAACGCACTGCCATCTTCTCTACACTAATATTAGCATCCAATATTTGGTATCTTCAGGTCTCTAGGTTTATGGTGATAGATATGGTTTTTACATTCTTCATTGTGACCTGTTTGTATTCTTATTACCTTGCGTTTCATCGTATTGGAAACCACAAAGTTTATTATACTCTTTTCTACCTCGGTCTTGGGATGGCGTTTCTGACTAAAGGATTTGCCTGTTTTATACTGGTGGGATTCCCGCTGGGATTGTATCTATTATTTTCAAAACAGATACGTTTCCCTCGCAACAAATTATTACATCTATTCGGGATATTTTTATTTTTGGTAACCACCGGCGCATGGCTTATCCCGATTTACATCCGTGAACCGGATTTTTTTCGTATCTTTGTAATACACGAACACCTACAAAGATTCACCTCAACCGATTTTGAACATCAACAACCTTGGTACTTTTTCATAACGCTTGTACCTGTTCTTTTTATTCCGTGGACATTTTTCATCAAACCGATACGCCACGCAATATTTTCCCAAGAAGACAAAGGGAGAAATCTGGTTCTTTTTGTGCTATGCGCAGGGCTTGGAATAATATTTTTCTTTTCTATCTCAAAGACAAAACTTCTGACATACTGTCTTCCTGCTTTTCCATTCATATCGATTTTTCTAGGAAGAGGTTGGAGTCTTTTTTGTACAACAAACCTTGAGAAACAATCAAGAATTTTATGGTGGGGATCGTTGCCTATTTTAATCACCGGTATCGGTGCGATAATAACGGTACTTTTTTTAGACTTTTTGTATATAGAAAGGTACCCTATTAACGGAGCATTGACCGGTGCGGGAATTATATTTATTATAATCGGAGCGCTTTGTCTATACCTGTCTGGATTAGATAAGAGAGAGCATGTGTTTTATCTGATGATAACTTTGTTATTTCTAAGTTCAATCCCCACAAACTCGGCAATGACAACCGTCATCGACAAAAACTGCACAACAAAGTTTATCTCACAAGATCTGAAAAAACTGCTCAAAAAAACCGATACGGTATACGTTTACGGAAACCCTAATAAATCTTATGATCTTCCTTTCTATCTGGACCACCCCGTCATACTTGTCGATTTACTGGGAGAATTGAGACCGATAGAAGGATTATCCGACACAATAGAAGACGAGGAAAGTTTCCATATATCAAACGCAGATTTTGTCCAACTGCTTAAAGAAAAGAAACCGTTCTACTGTGTAATGAGAAAAAAAAGATTTGAAAGAACTATTCCCGCTGAACTAAGACCTAATTTTGTAATATTAAAACAAACGGGAAAAATGCTTTTATTGCAATCTGGAAAAATAGATAAAGAATCGTCTGCGAAATGATAACCGTGCGATATATTTCTCCAATACGGTTCTATGACAATTCCGATATACATCTCGCTCGACAGGGGGTATAAAGTTTGTTAGACAAAAAAAAACTGTATTATCTTTTTTATCTGCCCATTCTCGTATTTTACGTTTTCATATCATTTCATTTCATAAATACAAGTATTCAAGCGATACAGTATCCGTTCGCATTGGAAAACGGTGAGGGTTTTGTACTTTACACCTCTATGCAATATCAAAAGGGGCTATTACCTTATGGGGAAATAAAATCACCTCACGATCTCGTTAACAACTACCCGCCTGTTTTCAATCTATTGTCTAACGCCATTGATCCACTATTCAGGTTTCCGTTTGCTTCAGGCAGATTCATATCGTTTTTGTCGATACTGGGTATTGCTATTTTTTTATTTCTATCAATTTTACTGATCACACGCTCCGTTTTATGGAGTACCGTTTCGGGATTATCGTTTATCACCATACCCTTTATATTCAGCGTAGTTAGGTACAGAGTAGACCCATTATCCGTATTTTTTTCAGTCGCAGGACTGTACTTTTTTTTAATTGCCCTAAAAAAGGATTCCCGTTGGTGGATAAACATACTATTTTTGGTTTTAGGGATTTACACAAAACACAGTTCCGTTTGCGCCCCTATGGCAATACTGCTATTTCTTTTTTTTACAAACCATAAACGAAAATGGTTCTTCTCGATAAGATTTTTTGCCTGTTGCCTGATACCGGGGCTGATACTGCAACTAGCTACAGGCGGTTATTTCCTAAAACATCTTATCAGTTACACGACAACAGGATTTTCTTTTTCCGGGATATCCGTCTTACACAGATTGTTGCCTCTACTGTTTTTTTCGCTTATGAGTCTATTTTTCATAGTAACATTTTTTAAAGATAAGAAAACCGATCCCATAAAAAGATTTTTATCTATATATTTCGTTTTAAACATTCTTCTATTGGGTCTTATTTTCAAGGAAGGATCGTCCATTTTATACCTGATCGAATTTACAGCGTCGGTCATTCTGATCGGCTCTGCGGGCACGTTTATTTTGGTAAAAAAACTACGCATTCATCACACAGACCAACTGCTTTTCGCAATTCCTATCATCTTATTTTTATCAATTGCCCTGCCTTGGTTCGACAAATCATCCAATTCGATACAGATAAACACACTCCTCCACTACAAAGAATTGTTATCGAACATTTATTCTGAAGATATGGAGATTTTTGAAAGGATAAAAAACACACAAGGCAGAATTCTTAGTGAAGATATCAGTTACCTTCTGTTATGTGGCAAAAATCCTGAGTGGAATCCGTTCATGACCGCCCAACTGCACAAAAGCGGCACCGTCTCTGACGAACTTATAAGAAAAGAGATCCGACAAAAAAGGTTCAGCTCCGTATTTCTTTCTTTCTATCTAAACCCGGTTAACGGAAAGGTTACCATGAGCGGAGAACACACGGAAAGATTCACTAGAGGGGTGTTTCAGGATATTCTTAAAAACTACAAAATTATCCCCAACAAATCATACACAAAAACAACACGGTTCGGCAAACCGAAAACCTTTCTGTATCCCAGATAAAGAATCGTAAAATTAAATCATACCTAAAAAATATTTAACTACCGACAAACACTGTCTTTTTTGTCGGTTTAGGGGCTTTCACTATCATAAACTTCAATGGAGCGCTACTTTCGTTATACCAACAATGCGCAATATCTTTCGGACTTTCTATTAGAGTATCTTTGTCGACTTCCATCTTCTCGTCACCGACTTCTACGATTCCCGTTCCTTCAAGAACATAGAACGCCACATCAACAGGTGTAATATGACGTTTCAGAGCCTGCCCCGGTTTTAGTGTAATCACGGTAATCATGGCATTTTGCGTATTATAAAGGTTTCGAGCATCAACACCATGAGCATTACCCATAACCTCAATTTCAGATAATTTTTTTGTAATCATATCTTTTCTCTCCCATACTAAGTATCAAAACTGATTTATCAGCGAAATAACCTGATTTTGCTCCCGTTCGCTCAAGCCTATAAACAGTGGGATCGATAATATCTCCGACATAACCCGCCGCGCAACAGGAAAATCGCCTCTTTTATATCCAAGGTTTTCGTAAGCTTTCTGCAAATGTATCGGTATCGGATAATGGATTGCCGTTAAAACTCCGTTATCTTTCAAATAACGACTCAATTCATCACGCCTATTTGACCTTATAACATAAAGATGGTAGACGTGTTTGACATTATCTTTTTTATAAGGCTTAACCTTATACGGAAACGCCATATCGTAACGGTTGGCTATCTCTATTCTTTCGCCAAGACGTTCTTCCAAATATCTAAGTTTAACCCGCAAAAATACGGCATGTAGTTCGTCAAGGCGACTGTTAACACCGTGTATAACTGTTTCGTATCGTTTTTCAAACCCGTAGTTACGCAACAACTTAGCTTTTTTCCGAATAGATAAACTGTTTGTAACCACAATACCCCCGTCACCGTAAGTACCGAGATTTTTTGTCGGATAAAAACTAAACGCCGACGCGTCACCAAACGACCCTACTTTGCGCCCATTTATCTGTGCACCATGAGCCTGAGCGCAATCTTCTACCACACACAAACCATACCTTTTTGCTATCTCCAAAACAACATGCATATCAACAGGTTGACCATAAAGATGGACAGGCACAATCGCCTTTGTCCGAGGAGTAATTTTCTCTTCAATTTTATCAAGATCCATCAACATGGTTTTCTCATCAATATCCACAAAAACAGGTTTCGCCCCGCTAGATACAATCGCACTGACCGTCGGCACAGCCGTATTAGGCACAGTTATAACCTCATCACCCTGTTTGACGCCACACGATCTCAAAGCGATCTCGACAGCATCCGTGCCGTTCGCAACACCGACACCAAATTCACAACCCACATACCGAGCGAATTCTTCCTCAAACAGCCTTACGTTTTCTCCAAGGACAAAAACACCTTTTTCAAACAGTTCCGCAATAGCTGTTTGTATTTCTTCTCTGATAGCTGAATATTCTCTTTTTAAATCAACAAAAGGGATCATATTTACCAATAATATTTTTGATTTTTTTTGTAGAAATCGAATGTTTTCTCCAGACCTTCTTCAAACGATGTTTCAGGTTCCCATCCGAATTGATTTTTGAACTTTGAGTAATCGGCTATGTAGTCGCCCACCTCAATCGGTTTCTTATCCGATGGATACGAAACGTGTTTAATCTTACCTGATCCCGCAGCGGATATCACCGCCTGTGCCGACTCAAGAATACTGACTCCACAACCACTGCCGATATTATAAACTTCGCCGTTAGCCTCATCGCTGGCACAAGCTATAATCAGAGCGTTTACCGTATCATCAATATAATTAAAATCTCTTTTCGGTTTACCGTCATCATAAACAGTTATTGATTTATTTTCCATAGCCAATCTCAAAAACCAATTTAAGTAGCCCTGTTTGCTGTGTCTCATCTGATGTCTGGGACCAAAGGTATTCGTCAACCTAATCGCCGTCGCACGGATACCGTAAACATTATTATAGAGGATATGATAAAACTCCCCCGCCACCTTATTTATACCGTTAACATCGGTAGGCTGAAGCGGATGATTTTCATCGACAGGCAAATACTGTATTTTGCCGTATTCACCTCTTGTCGCCGCCAAAACAATTTTCACATCTTTGTTATTTTTTCTACACGCTTCGAGTATAGTAAGTTGACTTTTGCAATTGATTTCCAAATCGGTATAAGGATCGGTCATACTATCAATATG
>CAZFUR010000138.1:0-6049 GCA_964522245.1 uncultured bacterium
ATAAGTATTTTCAGATATGCCGTTGTTTTAGAGATGAAGATTTGAGGGCAGACAGACAACCGGAATTTACTCAAATAGATATGGAAATGAGTTTTACGACTCAAGAAGAAATTTTTAGAATAACGGAAGGCGTTATGAAATCGATGTTCAAAGCGGGAATAAACGCCGATATCAAAACACCGTTTCCACATCTGACATACAAAGAAGCTATGGACAGATACGGATGCGACAAACCCGACTTGAGGTTTGGGCTTGAACTGTTTGACGCAACAGACCTGCTGAATGACTCGGATTTTAAAATATTCAATTCCACTATAAAAAAAGGCGGCATCATAAAAGGATTAGCTTACCCGGGCGGAGCGAAACTATCACGCAAAGATTTAGACGACCTCACGGCATACGTCGGAAACCACGGCGCTAAAGGGTTGGCTTGGTTTAAATATGTTGATGGGGATATCCAATCGCCTATAGCAAAATTTTTCAATAAGGAAAATCTATTTAAGCTCAAAGAACTCTCCGGCGCAAAAGACGGCGACATCGTATGTATGGTGTGCGATAAAGAAAACGTGGTCAACGATGCCGTATCCGCTCTAAGATGTCATCTTGCAAAAATCGGCAACTTGATCGATCAGAAAAAGTTTAATTTTATCTGGATTGTAGATTTCCCGCTATTCAAATACAATAATGAAGAACAAAGGCTGGAAAGCGAACACCACCCATTCACGGCACCGCTTCCCGAGGAGATAGATAAACTAGATACCGCTCCTCTAGAGATGGGATCCAGTTCTTACGATCTTGTCCTGAACGGAGTTGAGGTAGGTAGCGGAAGCGTCAGGATTCATAACTACGCATTGCAAAAGAAAATATTTGAGATGCTAAACATGAATGAAGAAACGATAGACCAACAATTCGGATTCTTTATACAGGCATTGAAGTTCGGGGCGCCGCCTCACGCCGGCATAGCTCCGGGGCTAGACAGAATTCTTATGATAATGCTTGGACTCGATAGCATCAGAGACGTTATTGCGTTTCCGAAAACTCAAAAAGCCAGTTGCGCAATGTCACAATCACCGTCTTGCGTAAGCGACAGGCAACTTAAAGAATTGCGTCTAAAAATCACTAAATAAGGTATCGTAATGCCAAAAATCAAACTGGAATTTGAAAACGGCAGGCTAGCTCATTCTTTGTACTGCAACGATGAAACTAACCTTAGGATTATTGAGAAAAAACTAAACGTTAAAATCGTCTCCAGAGACAACATTTTCATCCTGCAAGGCGACCAAAAAGATATAAAAAAAACGGAATCTTTGCTCAATGAACTGGATAACCTTAAACAAAACGGTACAAGAATCGACCAATCGGTATTTCTCTATACACTTGGGGAAACTAACGTGATAGAAAAAAAAGCAAAGAAAATATTTACAAAAAAAATCAAGGTTCCCGGCAAAAAGAAAGAGATATCGCCCAAAACCGAAAGACAGAGAAATTATATCGACCAAATACAGAAAAAAAGTGTGACTTTCGGGATCGGTCCCGCCGGAACGGGCAAAACATATCTTGCTATGGCTATGGCAGTAGCAGCATTGAAAAACGGCACCGTGAAAAAAATAATCCTCACCCGCCCGGCAGTAGAAGCAGGTGAAACATTAGGTTTCCTGCCCGGTGATCTTTACGAAAAAATACTCCCCTTTTTAACACCGCTATACGATGCACTCCGAGACATGATAGATGAAGAAACCTTAAAAAGATACAGGGAAAGAGGCGTCATAGAAATAGTCCCGCTAGCTTATATGAGGGGCAGAACCCTCAACGACGCTTTCATAATACTCGACGAAGCACAAAATTCCACTCTAGAACAGATGAAAATGTTTCTAACCAGATTAGGTTTTGGCTCAAAAGCAGTCATAACAGGGGATATTACCCAGATAGACCTGCCTTCGTTCAAAAACTCAGGTCTTGTCGAGATTAGGTCGATACTAGCTAACATAGACGGTATTGAGTTTTGTCACTTCACGGAAAAAGATGTAATACGCCATCCTCTCGTATCAAAAATAATTAAAGCTTATGAACGCTATGAGAGAACATTAGAAAACCATGAGAAAAATACTAAGAAAAAGAAAACTGATAAAAAATAGACTCATCAGTACCAGAAAAAGACAAACCAGTGAACTATCAAAACTGAGAAACTTTTTTGAACACGGCAGACTGTTTAAATTTATAATTCTGTTTCTGACGTTCCTATTTGTACTGATTGTCTTAAGTTTAAACTGGAATTCCAACGGGATATACATTTTTAATTGTTTCACGTCCAATACATTTCAACCGAATGAGATAAATAATTATGCCCTGCTTTTCTTGGGAATATCTATTTTTTCGGCTATAATCGGTCTCAACATTGCTCAATTCCTGAACAAATTTAACAACAACTGTTTTAAAAACAATTTCGATACTCTTCTTGCCATAACAATATTTGCCATCTCACTTTCAATGAGCAAATTCCTTTTTGTAATACTACGCATAGATGTATCCCAAACCTCTCTGACTGCCGCAAGCAGTACATGGCTATACTATCTGCCCTTATTTCCTTGCGCTATGGGTGCGATTTTATACGGAATTTTAATGGATATTATATCTAGCTACATTTTTGTCATCGGGCTTTGTCTTTGTCAGGGTGTACTGTTTGGAGGCAACTTTACGATTTTTCTGATAACTATTTTCTCCGCCTCAATAGGAATAATGGCTTCTTACAGAGCAAGCCGCAGAACACATGTCATCAGGGCGGGACTTCTCGTAGCATTGATTCAGTGCCTTTTTATAATCGCTAAAGGTTTGATATATGAAGAACCGATACAACCTTTGGTACTGCAATCTACCATCGGACTTTTTAACGGACTGATAGCCGCTTTCTTTGCCACAGGTTTTTTGCCCATTTTAGAATACATATTCCAAGTCACCACAGATATCCGATTGGTAGAACTGTCGGACTTGAACCATCCGTTATTAAAGAAACTAGTCATAAACGCACCTGGTACTTATCATCACAGCTTGATTGTGGGTAATCTGGCAGAAGCCGCCGCACAAGAGGTGGGGGCAAACCCGATCTTGGCAAGAGTCGGAGCATACTTTCACGATATCGGTAAACTAAAAAAACCTGAATATTTCTCGGAAAACGAATGGATGGGCAGTAGCCGTCACGATGACCTTATACCGAGCATGAGCAGCCTAATCATAATATCACACGTGAAAGACGGTGTGGACTTGGCTAAAAAGAACGGTCTCAACAAAGAAATCGTCGATATAATAGAACAACACCATGGTACGGGTGTTGTATATTTCTTCTATAAACGAGCCGAAAAAGCTCTTATGGAAAACCAGAAAATAGATATCGGTGAATATCGTTATCCCGGTCCTCTGCCCCAAACAAAAGAAGCCGCTATAATACTTATCGCCGATGCGGTAGAGGCCTCTTCACGAGCATTGGATAATCCGACCCCCGCAAGAATCAGAAATCTGGTCAACGATATAATAAACAGCAGATTCATAGACTCTCAACTTAACGAATGTTCATTGACAATACAAGACTTAGCAAAAATGAGAGACTGTTTTACACTAATCTTAACAGGTATTTTCCATATGCGTCCAAAATATCCCAAAGATGAAGAACAGGAAGATAAAAAAAATGATAATTCGGATCAACAACCGCCAGAAAAAGTTCCGGATCAAACCAAAAACGATTAAAAAACTTTGCGAAAACGTTCTGTCCGCACAAGGAGAACCGGATAACGTTGAACTGGATTTGACCATCGTAAATGATAGAAGAATGGTTGTAATGAATAAACAATTCCTCAACCATTCACGAACAACCGATGTGATATCTTTTCCTCAACGGGATAAAGGCGATCCGTCAACAGAAATACTCGGCGACATTATCGTTTGCGCTGAAAGAGCAAAAAAACAATCTGAATTTTTTGGTACGACTTTTAATCAAGAATTCGGTCTTTATATAATCCACGGCATTTTGCATATACTCGGCTATGACGATCAAAAAGAACCGGAAAAAAAGATTATGGAAAAACAACAACTTTTGTGGTTCAATGAGTTTGTGAAAAAGAACGAACCGATTTTTATTTCCATAGGATAACATTATGATACATATACTACTATCACTGGTTGCTATTTTACTAATCGTGACATCGGTGACAGAGGTTTTTTTACTGTCACTGAAAAATGTCAGAATAAAACAACTGTTGGAAAAAAATGGGTGCGAAGATCAATTATTCGACCTGTGGGATAGCTGTTCGGATAGAATTTTCAACACTGTTTTATTATTGAATATATTATCCGGCACATTTGTCTTGTTATATTTCTATATAATATTCAAACCCCTTACAGCTAATATGATATATCTGTCAATCTATACGATTTTAGCGTCGTCGGGATTGCTATCTTTGTGCAACGTAATACCGAAATTCATCGCGCGCCACAAACCACAAATTATCCCAACGGCAATGATACGATTCTTCTACTACCTGTCTTACCTGTTTTTTATCCCAGATAAAATCTTGTCCGCCTTATATATCCCAATCGGAAAAACATTCGGGATACGACACGACCAAATAGAACCGCTCATAACGGAAGAAGAGATCAAAACTATCGTCAAAATGGGAGCACAAGAAGGAACCGTCGAAGAAAGCGAACAGAAAATGATCCATAGCATATTTGAGTTTGGAGACTTGATGGTCAGAGAAGTTATGAGCCCACGCGTGGACATGATATGTATCTCCGAAAAAGAAACCCTCTTGAACGCCATTAACCTTATCCGAGAAACACATCATTCCAGAATACCGGTTTTTAAAGAAAATTTTGACGACATCTCAGGAATTCTCTATGCGAAAGATATCCTCGATCACCTGAATAAAGAAAACTTAGACAAAATAACGGTAAAAACAATCACACATACCCCTATGTTCGTGCCTGAAACAAAACTTATAAGCGAACTTCTACACGAATTCCGAAAAACCAAAATGCATCTAGCTATCGCCGTGGATGAATATGGCGGAACCTCAGGGCTGATCACCATAGAAGATATCTTGGAAGAAATCATCGGAGAAATACAAGACGAATATGACGCCGATGAAGAAATCCTTTATAAAATCACGGACGAAGGCGATTATATAGTCGATACAAAAATGCCTATACCTGATTTTAAAGAACTTTTCCGGATAGAATCAGAACTAAAAGATGAAGGCGATTACGATACCGTGGGTGGATATGTATTTACTTTTCTAGGCAGAATACCCGCAATCAACGAGGTTTTTAAAAAAGATAATTTAGAGATAAAAATACTCGACGCCGATGAAAAAAGCGTCAAATCTTTAAAAATAACCGTATCCCCAAAAGAAGAGAATAGTTGTGAGAAGGAAAATAACCATGTTTAAAAGAATGAGAACATATTTTATTACAGGATTACTCATTATTCTACCGGTGATAATATCCATTTATATAATATCATTCCTTTTTATAAAAACTACTGACTACATATTTAATATTTTACCGGGTATATACGTAAATAATCTACAGATAAAGATACTGTTGAGAGTTGTTGCGCTTGGGTTTCTTGTAGCAACTTTTATTTTGATCGGGATGTTCGGTCGAAACATAATAGGTAGACGCTTGTTATCATTTGCGGAATCTATCATACTAAAAATTCCTCTACTGGGCAGGATATACATTGCGGTCAAACAAGTCAGCGAAGCGTTTTTAGGGTACGATAAAACAATCCTCAATAAAGTCTGTTTGGTAGAATATCCGAGGCGAGGCGTTTTCTCGATCGGGTTTATAACGTCTCAGACAGTCGGGGAAATTCAGCATAAAACTCAAAACCGATTGACTAATATTTTTGTACCGACAACTCCAAACCCAACATCGGGTGTATTGATTATGGTTCCCGAAGGAGAATTTTATCTGTTGGATATGACTATCGAAGACGGTTTAAAGATGGTTATATCGGGTGGTGCGGTCGTACCTCCTTACAGACCGAAAAAGAAAC
>CAZFUR010000139.1:0-5956 GCA_964522245.1 uncultured bacterium
TGTATCCGTGGAAAGGTGTAGATACGCTAATTGAGGCTATGCAATGGGTGGATTGATCGTCTTCAAAATCCAGTCCCCCCACGACAGTCAACGATGAATCCACCCATTGCATAGCCTCAATTAGCGTATCTACACCTTTCCACGGATACATCTGTCCCGTATAAACGATACCTTTTTTATCAGAACAATCTTTATACACATTTGCGTTGACACCATCAGGCAAAACGACTATTTTTTCGTCATAAATTTTAAAAAGACCTTCTATTTTATCTCTGAGTATGTCGGTAATAGTAAAAATCCTGTCTGCCGTTGAAAAAACAAACTGTTCTTTATTTTTTAGGGATTGTATATGTTTTTCGTCCGCACCTTGAGTTTTGGGGAATAACTGATGTTGGTGTTGAGCCACGACATAACTTATAATATGTGTCTCATACAAGATTTTGACAGGAAATATTTTTCTCAAAATGCAGAAAAGCCTAGCCAAACCGAGATCTCTCAGAAACACAAAATCTATTTTGCGTGTGACTAATATAAAAAACAGATATATCAAAACAGACAGATAATAAGATTTATTCCACACAAAATGATGGTCGTTCCAGTTTATCACCTTCATTCTTTTTATGATAAGATTTGCATGGGGTTTCAGACCGTAATAAGCCAACGCCTCAGAATCTGACATATTGTTCATTTTCCTAACAATCAGATAGACACGGACACCCCGTCTAGCCAAAGCATGACACATATTGACTATCTGGATAGAATTTGCGCGCTCCATCGGAAACCGAATGTTTATGGGATATATCAATGTACTCAAGAGGATTGTCCTTTTGTAAAAAAGCAAAGTCACATATGTTATACAAAACAACACAATATTTTTCAATAAAAAGATCTGTAAACGTTGTCAAGAATCGCTTTTGCTGTTAGAATGCACAGAAAAAAAATATAAGGGTAGATATGATAAAAGATCTGTTAGAAAAAATCCCAAAAACCGATACTATTTTGCGACACCGCTGGTTTTGGTATTGTCTGATTGCGATAATGTTTTTATCGGCAATCGTGTATCAGGCAAATACACACATAAACCACGATGTAGCATGGTACCTTTACGCAACCGGACAGATGCTGAACGGATCAGAACTTTACAAAGATATAATAGAGGTCAATCCGCCTTTAACTTTTTTTGTAACAGCCATACCGGTTTACCTATCTAGATTGTTCCATCTTTCGCCAACAACAGGCTACAAAATATTTATATTTCTGATATCTTTTCTATCCCTGTTATACTGCAACATTTTCTCAAAAAAGATTTTCAGGCATAGCCCCCCAACTTTGAGATACCTATTTTTGTTTCTAATAACATTTATATTTACCGTCTTGCCGATGCACGCTTTCGGACAGAGAGAACACATTTTTCTAATACTCTGCATGCCGTATTTTCTATCAGTGATAGTGTCTGTATTAGGAGAAAAATACACCGCAAAAAATTCACTCATGATAGGTTTTTTCGCCGCAATCGGTTTTCTGATAAAACCGTTTTACTTGATAATATGGCTAATCCTTGAGATATTTATCATACTGGACAAAAAAAGTATCCGAGCACTGTATCATCGATACGAAAACCTTCTCATAATTATAATATCGTTTGCATACTTAACAGCGTTAACCGTGTTTTGGTCAAGATACATCACACTGACAAAAATATCGCTACAAGTTTATCACGCCTACAATTCTCCCGTGACCATGATTTTATCGTACAGAATAGATCTTTTTTTATTGATGTTAGTATCCGTTTTATTTTTAAGTTTACAGAAAAACCACCCCTCAAAAAAGATTTTCGTTCTACTTCTTATTATAGCCGTATCGTCTTTTTTCATAGCTCTTTTTCAAAAGAAAGGTTGGTCTTACCATTTTTACCCGTACAAAGCGATGATACTGCTTTTTTTAACTTCAAATATATCCCATTTCATATCTAGAATAATAAAACTGGACAAAACTTTCCGATTCGGTTTCAACGGTTTTCTTTTATTGGTATTGACCTATTTCATATGTTTCCAAATATTTATCCCGATAAAAAACAACCTCGCTAATCCACCCTACGATAAACAAACGACTCAAAGATTGATTGATCTCGTAAAAAAACATGCCCCGAACAAATATATTTTTCTTTTTTCCACAAGTGTATCTCCCTCGTTTCCCCTAGTAAATTATACCGATACACATTGGGCTTCAAGGTTTAATTGTCTATGGTTCCTGCCCGCACTATACCCGGATAACTATAGACCTCAAAGATATCATAAAAAATCGGAGATGAATTATATAGAGCAATACATTTTCACAACAACCATATCCGATATTCAAAAGAACAAACCGGCGTTGATTATTGTAAACACCTCGCCTATAAAACAAGGTTTTAAAGGCAGGGACTTTGATTTTATCAGATATTTTTCGCAAGATAATCAGTTTAAAAATTTTATCAATACCTATCGAAAAGCGGGTACAGTGGGATATTTTGATATATATGAACCGAAAAATTGAACAATTATCTTATTTTAGTAATCGAACGGACACTTTTAGGAGAAAAAAGATATGAAAACCGCCATACATATATTCATTTTTTTATGTTTCACATCTATTGTTCTGGCTCAGCAAAAACCACCGGTAAAGGTTAAGTTATCAAGAGTTACGGAAAAAAACATCGCTAAAACAGCCCCGATTGTGGGGGTCGTTGATTTTGATAAAATCGCGTATGTTTCTTCAGAAATACCCGGACTGATAAAAGATATTTTTGTAAAAGAAGGAACGATTATAAAAAAAGGCAAAACCCTTATCAATCTAGAAAACGATCTTATTGAAAAAGATATCGAGATAATGGATACACAAATTGAGGAGTTGGATATACAGCTTAAAGAATCGGGTAAAAACCTTAAACGCCTGGAAAAACTTTTCAAAAATTCCGCCTCAAGTGAAAAAGAATATGACGACTACTCTTTTTCTTACAAAAAACTCCTAAAACAGAAAAATCTGTTACTAAAAAAATTAGAGAAACTGGAGCTTACCCTCAAAAAGAGTTCCGTAAAAATGCCTTTCTCAGGCATAGTTTTAGAAAAGATAAAAGAACAAGGCGAGTGGATAAACCCCGGCACACCTATATGTTCCATAGGCTCAACGGAAGAGACTATCATAAAAATAGCCGTACCTGAATCGCTTATAAAATATATCTCTTTGGGGGATAAGGTTGGAGTAAAGATCGAGATAGTTGACAAAGAACTGAATGGCACTATTATAAGCTACACGCCTCAAGCCGACATGAAAAGCAAAACATTTGCCGTAAAAATCAAAATACCGTTTTTTGAAAATTGTCTTCGCAATATGTCCGCTACCGCCTATATCCCTGTAACCGAAAAGATGAAAATAACCATGGTAAAACGAGATGCTTTAATAAAATATCAAGGTAAAGATTTTGTTTACACCGTGAACAAAAACAGCGCTCAAATCATTCCGATAGAAATAGTTGTCTACGACGGCGAAGAAGTTGGCGTATTAAGTCCATACATAAAACTCGGCATGCCGATAATAGTCGAAGGCAACGATCGACTCCGCCCGGGACAACCGATAGAAATTCTAGGGGAAAAATAGTCATGGATATCATAAAATCGTCTATAACAAAACCGGTTAGCGTATCTGTAGGTGTGCTTCTGGTAATACTTTTCGGTCTGATAGGTTTATTCAAGCTTCCTATTCAGTTGACACCCGATGTAACGTCGCCCCAAATATCCGTTTCCACAACATGGTACGGCGCGACGCCTTACGAGATAGAGAAAGATATCATAGAAAAACAAGAAGAAGTTTTAAAAAGTCTGCGGGGACTGACAACACTAGAAAGTTCTTCTTTCAATAACTACGCCGAGATTCTACTGACATTCAAAGTGGGTACAAAACTAGACGAAGCGTTACTCAGGGTTTCCAACAAAATGCAAGAAGTCACCGATTATCCACAAAACGCCGACAAACCGGTAATAAACGCCTCCGGCGGACAAGATTCACCCGTAATATGGATAATGCTAAAAACACTACCCGATAACAAAAACAACATTTATACCTACAAAACATTTTTTGAAAACGAAGTTCGCCAATATATAGAGCGAGTTTCAGGAGTGGGATCGTTGTTTGTCTTCGGGGGAACGGAGAAACAACTTGATATAACCATAGACCCTCAAAAACTAGCACGATACAAGATGACGATTGACGAGGTGATAAATCGAATTTCAACATCAAACAAAAATATCTCTGCCGGTGTGCTTGGCATGAATAAAAAAAATTATCGTATAAGAACGATAAGTCAGTACGAATCTCCATCCGACCCTCTTGACGTGGTAATCAGAGACGACGGATTACACAGAGTTTTGCTAAAAGATGTCGCAACCGTCAATTTCGGCTACGAAGCAAACAATGTCTCCGTGATGCAAAACCGCAACGATGTAATCGTCATAGGGATCAGAAAAGAACAAGGCGCTAATGTGATATCCCTGACAAAAGATTCCAAAGAGGTGGTAAAAAAACTAAACGAAGGTATTTTGAAAGAGAACGGATTATATATAGAGTGGGTTTACGATCAAGTACCGTATATAAACACAGCTATCGCCACCGTAAGAAACAATGTGCTTCTAGGAGGGCTTCTGGCTATGGTTGTGCTGTTTCTATTTTTGCGTTGTTTCAGTTCAACGATAACGGTTGCCGTGGCAATACCGATCTCTTTTATCGGCACATTCATATTTATGTGGTTATTGGGTAGAAATATTAACGTAGTCAGTCTTGCGGGTATATCTTTCGCTATAGGAATGTTGGTCGACAACTCCATTGTAGTTTTAGAGAATATCGACCGACACAAAAACATGGGTAAATCCGCGTACAAAGCCTCTTACGACGGCACAAAAGAGGTTTGGGGAGCGGTATTAGCATCAACAATGACCACAATCGCCGTATTTTTGCCCATCATATTCATACAACAAGAGGCAGGTCAACTGTTTAAAGATATTGCCATCGCCATAACATTCTCTATATTGCTGAGTTTATTTGTGTCTGTATCGGTCATACCCTCCATTACAAACAAGCTTTTCGGCTTAAATAAAAACAACAACACGACACCGAAAAAGACGACTGAAAATAGGTTTACCAAAGGGATAACAAAACTGTCTAATCTATCTTTAAAAAACCTAAAAACACGTCTTATAACAGTGGGATCTTTAACAGCGCTAACCTTACTGATGATGTTTATCCTGATACCGAAAGCAGAATATCTGCCTCAAGGCAACCGTAATCTAATAATAACCATTTTGATTCCTCCGCCCGGATACTCCGAAACCAAGATGACCAAATTAGGCAACTACATTTTCGACAAAACCGAACCGTACATGAAACAAGACAACAAAGACGGTATTGCCCAAATAAAAGATATTTTCTACGTCGCATCCGACCGTATGAGCATAATCGGAGGAATAAGCAAACATGAAACCAGAGCGAGAGAACTGATCCCTCTGTTCAACAAAATAGTCAATTCCGTACCCGATATTTTTGGTGTTTCTATACAAATGGGTATTTTTCAAGACCGACTGGGACACGGGCGAACAATAGACCTGAACATCTCCGGTGAGAAAATAGATCGCATCATAGAGACCGCCCGTATGTTTTTTGGGATATTGCCCACAAAAATCAAAAATGCCCAGATCCGCCCAATACCATCGCTTGAGATGAGTTACCCCGAGGTAAATATAATCCCCGACAGATCAAAGCTAGTCGCTAACGGTATGACAGAGACACAGTTAGGCACTTACATAGATATACTGATGGACGGCAGAATAATTGGAGAATACAAACCGGAAGGGAAAAAAAGAAAGAACTTGTTGTGCGAGCATCCACAGACAAAAGGAAATCGCCCGAAGAGATATACGAAAGTAAA
>CAZFUR010000140.1:0-5914 GCA_964522245.1 uncultured bacterium
TTTTAGTATCCATGACAACAATTCTGTAGAAAGCGTTCTTCTTTGCTCCCATTCTTTTTAATCTTATTGCTACCGCCATAATTTTCCTCCCATTCTTGATAATTTATTTTTAGTCATACCTTTCATCATTTTTTTCATCATAGAAAACCTCTTCAACAACTGGTTGACGTCTCTGACATCAGTCCCGCTTCCTAGAGATATTCTCTTTTTTCTGCTAAAATCTATGATATTCGGATTACTCCTCTCCGCATAAGTCATAGACTGAATTATCGCCTCCACGGCAGATAACTGCTTTTCGTCAACATTCAGCCCCTTCATACCGCTCATACCGGGAATCATATCCATCAGATTCTCAAGAGGTCCCAATTTGCGCAATTGCTTCAACTGATTCAGAAAATCGGATAAATCCAGCTCATTTCTACGTATTTTCTTCTCTAATGCCACAGCCTCTTTCTCATCAAACTGAGACTGAGCCTTCTCAACAAGAGTAACCACGTCACCCATACCGAGAATTCTCGACACCATTCTATCAGGATGAAACAGTTCAAAATCAGATACCTTCTCTCCCACTCCCACATATCTGATAGGACACCCCGTAGTAGCCCTTATAGACAAAGCCGCGCCGCCACGAGCGTCACCGTCAAGTTTGCTCAATATCACACCCGTAAGCCCCAACCGCTCATTAAACTGAACGACACTATTTACAGCATCTTGACCGGTCATAGAATCAGCTACTAGCATAATATCTTTCGGCTGAATGAGTTTTTTTAATTCCACAAGCTCATTCATCATTTCCTGATCTATATGCAACCTACCCGCAGTATCAAATATATAAACCGTAGCCCCTAGCTGATCGCCCATTTCAAAAGAGCGTTTAGCTATCTTCGCCACATCTTTCTCATCTTTCATATAACAAACAGGAATATCTATCTGTTTGCCCCAAAAAATCAACTGATCTATCGCCGCAGGTCTATAAACATCCAAAGCAACCATAATAGGCTTATGCCCCAAAGAGCGACAATGCACAGCAAACTTTGCCACCGTCGTGGTCTTGCCCGCTCCTTGCAACCCAACAACCATAATACGATTATCACGTTTTTTCAACTCAATCGGAACAGAGTCACCACCCAAAAGAGAGATCATTTCGTCATGGACAATTTTGACTATTTGTTGACCGGGAGTTATACTCTCAAGGATATCCTTCCCGACAGACTTCTCTTTTACAATTTTGATAAAATCTTTTACTACCTTATAATTAACATCCGCTTCTAATAAAACCAGTTTTATTTCACGCAGGGCATCTTTGATATTAGACTCGCTTAATCTGCCATACCCCCGTAAATCACGAAATATTTTATTAAATTTTTGAGTTAAACTATCAAACATTATTTTTTGCTATTTTTTCTTTCCTGCTCCGCCTTTTCGCGTGCTTTCTGAATTTCCGCCTGTCTAGCTCTGTGATGAGCATTAATGACAGCCTGTCCTCTTTTTATAAGAGCATTTCCACGTTTCATTTGTCTTTTTGCTACCGATCGAACTTTCTTTTGCCAATCTTTATCTGAAAACCGAGCCCTATATCTTGACTGTTTTTTACCTAACTTAACAAGCATTCTTCCTTCCTCAACTATTTTGTAAGCCTCAGTAACCGACTTTAAACGTGCCATTCTCTGTTTAGTCGATTTGGAAAAATTGATATCAGACAAATATTTAAGAACCTCTGGTTTCATTGTCGGTCTAACCAACAACAAATTGTCGAATTCCTCTATCGCGTCAGCCCACTGCTCATTAGCCACATAATATTTAGCTAAATCAAGAATCGCTTTAGGATCAGTATTATCCTCTATTTTTCTTACTTCTTTTTTGGATACTACTATATCGCCGTACAAAACCTTAACCGTCACACTATCTTTAGTCTTTTTCTTTATATCTCCCTTCAAAATCCCCCCATTTTTCATATACAAAATTTCCGAACGAACGGGAGAAACAATCAAAAGAACAAAAACAGCAAACAAAAATATTCTAAACATATTGCAATGCCTCCTCGGAGAGTCTTTCTATATTGGCACCAAGCGACTGCAACTTTTCCTCCATTTTGTAATACCCACGATCTAGATGATATATCCTGCTTATTACCGTCACACCGTCAGCAACTAACCCCGCTAAAACCAAAGCCGCACTTGCACGCAAATCCGACGCCATTACCGGAGCACCACTCAAAGGAGTCCCGCCTTTAACAATAGCGATAGACTTCTCAAGCGATATATCAGCCGACATCCTGTTCAGTTCCGCAATATGCATAAACCTCTCGGAGAAAATCTTTTCCGTAATAACGCTTATCCCCGATACCGTAGTCAAAAAAGCCATCATCTGTGCCTGCAAGTCAGTCGGAAACCCCGGATACGGCAAAGTGGTAATATCCAAAGACGACAGGTTATTAAATCTAGCATCTACTTTCAAGCGATTATCACCACCTGTAATCTTGATTCCGACTTCCAACAGGTTATCAATCAATACAAGCAGGTGATTTCTAACAACATTTTCTATTTCAATACACGATCTCGTTATAGCGGCAGCGAGAATAAAAGTACCCGCCTCTATCCTATCGGGAATGACAGAATAATCCACACCGACAAGTTTATCCACACCTTTTATTCTGATAGAATGCGTCCCCGCTCCGGAGATTTCCGCCCCCATCTTTTTAAGAATGTTGGCGAGATCAACTATCTCAGGTTCACAAGCAGCACTCTCAATAACCGTCACTCCATCAGCCTTTACAGCCGCAAGCATTATATTAGCGGTAGCAAGCACACTCGATCCAAACCTACCCCCTAAAAAAACGCTACTACCCCTCAGATGATCCGCCGTAGCCTCTATATACCCTTCCGTTATTTTAATATCAACGTTTAAAGCTCTCAGTCCTTTTATATGTAAATCAACAGGTCTCTGACCGATAACACATCCACCCGGAAACGAAACTCTCGCCTTACCGAACCGACCTATAAGAGGACCCAAAACACAAATGGAAGCACGCATTTTTCTGACCATATCGTATGAAGCAACCACGCTATGAATACCGCACGGATCTATCGTGACTTCCCTATTAGCCTCATCAAATTGACAATCCGCGCCAAGCGATCTCAATATCTCCAACATAGTCTTAACATCGCTAAGAGGAGGCACATTCCGAATAACCGATGGAGAATCGCACAACATAGTTGCCGCGAATATTGGTAAAACAGCGTTCTTTGCTCCTTCTATTTTCACACTCCCCGATAAAGATTCACCGCCCAATATTCTTATTTTATCCATGCCTAAACCCTCTATTTAGTAGCGTAAACAACTCTTTTGATATTTTGGTAATCATCAACTAAATTTATATCAAAAAAACCCGCATCGGTTAACATTTTTTTCACCGGTTCACTCTGATTAATGCCAAGTTCTAAAAATATCCTACCACCCTTTTTAATCCACTCCGAAAAATAAGAGATTATACGTTTATAAAAATCCAACCCGTCCTCTCCCCCAAAAAGAGCTTCATTCGGTTCGTAATCCAACACATCCCTACTCAAAGTTTTTCTGTCCGACAACGGTACATAAGGCGGATTCGAGACTATACAATCAAATTTCATATCCGATTTACGAGCCCAATCCTTCATTATATCCGCTCTAAAAAAACATATTTTATCCTCTACGCCATTGGCGACAGCATTCTCCTTTGCCACATTGAGTGCTTTTTCTGAAAAATCCACAGCGAACATTTTACACTTTTCGATTTTTTTTGCAATCGCAATCGCAATATTTCCGGATCCCGTACCGATATCCAGTATAACCAACTCCTCAGACGATTTGTTCGCACTCAAAACATCAATCAGAGATTCCACCAATATTTCCGTCTCCGGACGAGGTATCAAAACCCCCTCACAAACCTTCAACACGGTATCGCAAAAATCAACCTCCGAGAGAATATACTGCAAAGGGCGCCCGTCTTTTCTTTGTTTAACAAGTTTTTTGACCACATCCAGCTCTTTTTTATTCAAAGGTTTATCAAATGTAAGATACAAATCCAGCCTTTTGCAGTCAAATACCTTAGCTAACAAATACTCGATATTTAGCCTTGGAGACTCAATACCACATTTTTTAAAGTAAGCATCGCCCCAATTTATAATATCCAAAACAGTCCATACACCAGACCGATCTTTAATACTATTCACCATCCTTACCCAAAGTTTCCATAAAGCTTTTGTAATCAAAAGCCATTAATTCGCCTATTATTTCATCCAGTTCCCCTTCAAGAATACCATCTAAGTTATACAAAGTTAAGCCTATTCTGTGATCGGTAACCCTATTTTGGGGATAATTGTACGTTCTTATTTTAGCGCTTCTGTCACCTGATGAAACCTGCGATTTTCTCGACTCCGCCCGTTCCCTATTTTGCTTCTCTTCTTTCTGCTCGAGCAATCTAGCCCTCAATACACGCATAGCCTTATTTTTATTTTTAAGCTGTGATTTTTCATCCTGACACTGAACCACAATTTTTGTCGGAATATGAGTTATCCTCACAGCGGAATCCATAGTATTCACACTCTGCCCCCCCGGACCCGACGAACGATACGTATCTATCCGCAAATCTTTAGGATCAATTTCGACCTCAATGGTCTCCGCTTCAGGCAATACAGCCACGGTAACTGCGGAAGTATGTATCCTTCCACTCGATTCCGTAACAGGAACTCTCTGTACACGATGAACACCGCTCTCGTATCTAATCTTCTTGTGAACCATATCCCCCGCAACCGAAAAAACGATCTCTTTGAGCCCACCTAAACCTGTATAGTTAGTATCCATAGTCTCAACCTTCCAGCCTTGTTTCTCCGCATACCTAGAATACATTCTAAACAAACTGGTAGCAAAAAGAGCCGCCTCCTCACCGCCTGTACCTGCTCTTATTTCCATAATGATATTTCGATCGTCATTCTTATCTTTAGGCAGTAGAAATTCTTTTATTTTATTCTCGAGATTTTTTTGCCTCAAAGCCAACTGTTCCATCTCGCTATTGACCAGCTCCATAAACTCTTCGTCCTGATCGGGAGACTCAATCAACTCTTTATTGGCGGCAATCTCTGTATTTACGTCTTCATATTCTTCAAAAGCACGGCAGATATTTTCTAAAGACGCATACTCCTTTGTCAATTCCTGATACTGTTTGCGATCGTTAATCACCTCAGGAGTGGACAGAAGAGATTCCACCTCTTTTTTACGATCTATAAATTTAGATCTCGCCTGCAAAAGCATATCTTTTATCTCCGAAAATAAAAAAACTTCATTATATAGAAATAGGGGAGCAGACAAAATATGCCATCACTCCCCTTAAAATTATTATATGTTTACAGCTACTTAATTCCGTAACGTTTATTATAGCGTTCCAAACGACCCGCCGCATCGACAAACTTCTGCTTTCCGGTGAAAAAAGGATGACAATCCGAACAAATACCAACCTTTATCTCTTTTTTTACCGATCTGGTCTTCACGACAGAACCGCAAGCACATTTCATCACCGATTCACCGTAATTAGGATGAATTCCCTTCTTCATTTCTATATCTCCTATTTATCGTTAACTTTTATGATAAAATCCAACCCTTCACAACCGAAACGCCAACACTTTTAACATAAAAGTATTTTTTATTCAAGACAAATTATTGATTCATCATCATGAGAAACTCAGCGTTAGTTTTAGTTTTTTTCAATTTTTCGACAATAAGCTCCATCGACTCAACAGGATTCATGTTTGTAAGAACTTTACGCAATAACCATATTTTCTGTAACTCATCGGAATTTATCAACAACTCCTCTTTACGAGTTCCAGATTTCTCTATATCAATAGCCGGAAACACACGTTTATCCACCAACCTTCTATCA
>CAZFUR010000141.1:0-5911 GCA_964522245.1 uncultured bacterium
TTTTAGGCAGCTTTCAAAACAAACAAGACTACCACAAATTTAAATAACCGTTTACTTAGAGCTTTGAATTAAACTATCCGTTAAACCCGGGATATCTCAATGTGTCCCAAAAAATTATATGTAACCATTTTTTCATAGCCTTTCCTCTTTCATTAATGTTATTGGAAAACAATATCTGCCCATTTCGGATATCTTTTTTTATTTCTATAACTTTACACTCGGTAAACAATCAACCGATAAGATCGTCACAACCGAAACAAACCTCTGTATCTATAACTTATTAAGTAACAATAAGTTAACTTTTATCTACAAAATTTATAGAAAATTTCTTTAATATTTATCCTGAAAAATACCGATGTAAAAACAAACCCAAGGAGTCCGATTATGTTTTTGAAAATCAACAATTACGCCATCAATCTAGAAACTGTAACATCTGTATTTATCAAACCGAAAAGTTTTGTATTCACATTCACGGAAGACGATTATATAGAATTCACCGTCGGATCGGATAACTCTATCCTTAACCTGAACGAAGACCAATATAGAGAAATCGAGAAATTTATCGACCAAAAAGTAGAAGGGTCATTCTAACCATCTCAAAATAATCCGACCGAAAAGATCAACCATAAAACCAAACCACAAAATTATCGACGACAACCCGAAACATAACGCCTAAACCCAATAAACAGAAAAAAACAGGTCGCCGCAACCATAATGATACTAGCACCCGAAGTAATATTGAAATAATACGATACCGCCAACCCAACCAACACAAAAACCAAACTCAATATAAACGAATACAGCATCATACTACCCAACGATTTTGAGTACCGCTCCGTAATATACGGAGGTATCGTAAACAATGCCATAACCAAAATCAACCCCACAACACGTATTATCATCACAACCGCCACAGCTATCATAGACAACAATAGAAAATATAAAAACTTTACCGACCGATTCCTCAACCGCGCAAACTCATCGTCATAACTCATCGCCAGAAAATCTTTATAGAAAACACCCACAATCAAACATATAACAAACGTCAAACAAACCATCAAGTACAGATCAAACTTTGATACCGCCAACAAACTACCAAACAGATAACTCATCAGATCAACGTTGTAACCGGGAGTAAGATCTATCAGTATAATCCCCAACGCCATACCCACCGCCCACAAAGCACCGATCACAGTATCCGCCCTATACCTATTCTCGTAAGTGATAATACCCATCACAACCGACATAAAAAACGCAAACCCGACCGCACCGACAACAGGCGCAAACCCAAAGAAAAACGCCAATCCTATCCCCCCATAAGCAGAATGAGCCAACCCGCCCGAAATAAAAACCAACCTGTTTACAACAATCAAGACCCCTATAACACCACACAAAATACTAGCCAGTATCCCCGCATACAAAGCGTTACGCATAAACTCAAACTGAAAAATCTCAGTCATTGTCACCACCTTTACCGTGCGACTCCAACGTCATATACTTAACATCATGCGATACAACACCCATATGTTTGCCGTACGCCTGACTCATTATCTCATCATTTATCTCAGGTGTATCATGGTAATACAATTTGTGGTTTACACAGGCTATCGATTTGATATATTTTGATACCGCTCCTATATCGTGTGTAGCCATGACTATGGTTATCTCTTTGTTCAGTTCCCGCAAAAGCTCGTACATCTGATTATGACCGTCTACGTCGATAGAAGAGAGCGGTTCGTCCAAAAAAAGTATCTCAGGCTCAGATACCAATGCCCTAGCGATAAAAGCACGTCTCCTCTGCCCCCCTGAGATCTCGCCGATACGCTCATTTTTGAGATCGGAGATATTGAACCTATCTAACATCTCGTTAGCCAGAGAAATATCTTTTTTTGAATATTTCCAATTAAATACTCTTTTGCCCAACCGTCCCATAAGCACAACATCTATCACCGAGATAGGAAAATCTTTGTTCAAATCCGACCCTTGAGGCACATATCCCAACCTCTTAACCACACGAGACGGCGACTGTCCAAACACCTTAACAGTGCCCGATACAGGTTTCAGTAACCCCAGAATTATCTTCAACAACGTAGTCTTACCGCCTCCGTTCGGTCCTATCAGGGCAAGAAACGCACCACTAGGCAAATAGACGTTAATATCCTCAAGAACAGTAACGCCGCCATACGAGAAATACAAATTTTTAATCTCTACTACCGACATCTCTCAACGACCTAAACTTTTGTGCGATTTTGATAATATTCTCCGACCACTCATACGCCAACGGATCAACATACACAACCTTACCGCCTATAGCACTAGCTATTATGTTTGCACTCCTCGTCGAAAACTGAGGCTGAACAAAGATTACTTTTATTTTTTCTTTCAAAGCACGGTTTATTAATCTATTCAGATCTTTCGGTTTCGGTTCTTTCCCCTCTATCTCGACAGGTATCTGCACCAAACCGTACGCTTTGGCAAAATACCCGAACGATGGATGAAACACCATAAACTTCTTTACGCTACCGTCAAAAATAGATTTTATTTTCCGATCCAGCTCCAGAATCTCCTTATCAAATTTTTTGTAGTTCGATTCGTAGACAGACCTGTTGGCAGGATCAATACCGACTAAAGCATCGGTTATACTTTTGATAATTACCCTCACCAGCGGAGGCGATAACCATATATGCGGATCAGGCGTTTGATTTTCACGGTCATTGTCAGACAGTTGCGAGCCGTGCCCGTGTGAAACCATCGGTATTTTTGCTATCCCTTTATCCGTCTTCACGACTTTAAGATTCGGATTGATCGATACAAATTTATCCAGCCACACAGTCTCAAAATTAACACCGATAGAAAAATATATCTTCGCTTTAGACAAAACAACCATCTGTTTTGGGGTCGGTTCGTAATTGTGGGGCGATGCGCCGGGTTTGACCATCACGGTAACGTCAACAAGCCCGCCTGCTATCTTGTCGATAAAATATTTCTGAGGATATATCGTCGCCACAACATCTGTCTTGCCTGAAGCAAAAACAGAAGTCGAAAATAGAAGTAATATCAAAAAAATTCTCATCTACGCCTCCTCAATCTTAATACATAAGAGAAATCTATAAAAATACAACTTTAATAGCAAGCAAAAATTTTCACTTCCCAACATTGATTCCGCTATATAACCTTTACATATAAAACCTAATATACTAACCTTGAAGAAAAAAGCATTCAAGGAATCAGGTCAATAAATGGATATAAAACTAAACATCCTCGCCGATAATATCGTAACCAAATCGGGGTTCATCGCCGAACACGGTTTGTCTGTACTAATTGAGACACCCGAGGGCGATTTTCTTCTGGATACGGGGCAAGGAATGGTTTTTGAACACAATGCGAAACTGCTAGGTTTAAATCTGGACAGAATAAAGGATGTGATATTAAGCCATGGTCATTACGATCATGCGGGCGGAATAAAAAATCTGGCAATGACTCGAAAAATAAACCTATTTGCCCACAATATGGCAAAAAGAAAACGGTTTAAACTGATCGAACGAGGAAAATATAAAAGTATCGGCATAGATTGGTTAGACGATCAAACCGTAGAGAAAAACATAAACTGGGTTTTATCCGATAAACCACACTATTTATCTGACAACATACTGCTAAGCGGTCAAATCCCTAGACAAATCGACTTTGAAAAACCGCCTGCTCATTTCTATTTTCTTGATGATAATAACAAATACATAAAAGATACCGTACCCGATGACCAATCTGTTTTCATAAATACCCCAAAAGGGCTGATTATAATCACAGGTTGCGCGCACAGCGGACTGATAAACAGTATAATGTATGCGAAAAAGTTGTTCAAAACCGATAAAATCTTAGCCGTAGTAGGCGGAACACATCTTTTGAACGCAACGGATGAAAAAATAGATAAAACCATATCAGCGATAATCGATCTAAAAGTAGAAGAGCTATACGCCGGTCACTGTACCGGACTAAGAAGCATGCATATTTTTTATAACCGTCTAAAAAACAGATTCCATTCAACCGAAGTCGGACAACAGATCATATGGCAGAACATTTAGGCAACAAAATCAACTTATGCACAAAAATAATACTCGACAGCATTCAAGACGGCGTGTTCACGGTAGATTTGGACTGGAAAATATTGTCGTTCAACCGCTCGGCGGAAAAGATCACGGGCGTACCTGAAGCGGAAGCGATCGGGAAAAAGTGTTGCGAGGTATTTAGGGCAAATATCTGTGAATCGGGCTGTGCGCTCAAACATACCTTAAAAACCTCCGATCCGGTAATTGATCAAAAAATATACATCATCAATTCCGACGGAGCGAAAGTACCTGTCAGCGTATCAACAGCCCTGCTCAAGGATAAAGATAAAATCATCGGCGGAGTGGAAACATTCAGAGACCTAAGGGTAATGGAGGAACTACGCAAAGAGCTTCAATCGAAATATACGTTTGCCGATATAATCAGTAAAAACCATAAAATCCATGAATATTTTAAAATTTTGCCTGAAATAGCAAAATCCAACGCCACCGTACTAATCCAAGGCGAAAGCGGAACGGGCAAAGAACTGTTCGCTAAAGCGATTCATAACCTCAGTTTGCGTAAAAACAAAAAGTTTGTTGCCATAAACTGTGGCGCATTGCCCGATAATCTACTCGAATCCGAGTTATTCGGCTACAAAAAAGGCGCGTTCACCGATGCGAAAAAGGATAAACCGGGCAGATTCGAGATCGCCAAAGGCGGAACCTTGTTTCTAGACGAAATAGGCGATATCTCTCCCGCTTTACAAGTACGATTACTAAGAGTCCTACAAGAAAAAACCTTCGAGCCTCTCGGGTCAATAAAACCGCAACAATCCGATGTACGTATAATAGCCGCCTCAAACAAAAATCTCGACGAACTTGTTCAGAAAAATCTGTTTCGCAACGACCTATTCTATCGGATAAACGTAATCAAACTAGACCTGCCTCCACTGCGATCAAGAAAAGAAGATATAACTATACTGACCGATCATTTTATCAACCATTTTAACAACCTGATGGACAAACAGATCGACTCAATCTCGCCTGAAGTACTAAACATACTCATGAACCACGATTTCCCCGGCAATATAAGAGAACTGGAGAATATTATCGAACACGCATTCGTCTTATGCACCGCCACCCAAATTGAGACCCGCCATCTGCCTGAAACATTGAGAGGGAAACACCCGATCAGCGAAGATAAACAAGACGAATCGTTCAAAGATTTAGAAAAAACGTTTATAGAAAACGCACTACGCAAAAACAACTGGAACAGATTGGCAACAGCGCGAAGCTTAAAGATACATAAAAGTACACTTTTTAGGAAAGTTAAGGCTCTCGGTATAAGTCTGCCCGAAACCGACGGTCGTTATAAAAAATAGGTCGGTCTCAAGATTGTTTCTTCTTTGACCCGCTACCCAGATTATCAAAACACGATTTTATCTTGTCACAGAAAACTGAGCCTCTAAAATTACCGAAAATTAGCTCTATGAACCGACGGAACAAATAACCCAAACTATCGACAACAAACGGTTTTATGTCTGATTTATCCCACACGGCAAAAAAAGTCTTATCCGCTTCAAACAGATTTCTGTAAAACGTTTTTAAGTTTTCTCTGCCACTGAACAGATTGGAAATTTCATAATTCAAATAAATGTAATGTATAGTTTTGGTCTTATCTTGATCTTTTCTAACAACGTCTTCGCCTAAAGCGTCAAGATACTGGGTATATACGACATCAACTCCCGACAGATATCCTAACCTATTCCACATCATCGGTCTCAAGTTAACCTCGATAAATTTGTATTTACCGTCTCTGGGATCATATTTAAATTCAGGCTCGGCAATACCGTAAATATCCATTCCGT
>CAZFUR010000142.1:0-5882 GCA_964522245.1 uncultured bacterium
GTTGTATTGGGGTTATTACCTATATACATATGTATTCCGCTTATACAAGTCAATAGTACCTTATCTTTTGCCACGAAATAGTTTCTAAGCGTGAACGGAAGAATAAATATACAAGACGATACAACAAAAACGGTGATATTACGAAAAGAACTGTTTTTTAGCAAAAAAGCTAAAATTAATGGTATCAAAAAAATATTGTTGGATCTGAAATTCAATAATAAACCAAAAAATAATCCTGCTAAAATGAGGTCTTTTGTTCTTTTGTATTCTATAAATTTAAAAAAAAGATAGATAAAATATGTCGTAATAGATACTGATAAGATTGATTTCATCGGTAGAATAGCATAAAAAATATATACAGGGTATAGAGCGTATATAAACATCCCGATTCGAGAAATTTTCTTTTCAAACAAAAACGATAGAAATTTTCTAAAATATATTGTGGATATAAAAAAGAGTATTAGTTGTATTAAAATTTTAATCCGAATAGAAGCTATTATGTGTAACGGAAGTTGTTTTACAAAATAAGAAAAGTATTGATAAAAAGGACTGGCGAAATATGTGGGACAGTTTTTTAATAAAAAACCGTTTTTTTCAATGATATCCGCCGTTATGTCGTATAAAAATGGATCCGTTCCGTAAGGCGGGATTATCGCTTCCGGGATGAAATTGACGGAATATAAGTAGTAAATGCTGTATACAGAAATTATTAGACAATAATCTATATTCCTTTTTGTGAAGAACAAAAATTGAGAAAATAATCTGTGTAAAAAACTCATGAACATATTTTTGCAAAATTTGTTAAATCTGTCATCAGTATTATCTTGAATATTAGAAAAATGATTTTTATTTGTAATAAATAAAAAAAATACTTGTATCTATAAAAGCTCTGATATACCATATATTGTGTATCGAGTCCTAAGAACCTGCATATATTGTGCCTATCTCAATTTTATTAGAAAATATTTTGTAACCTGAATTAATGGAAGGGAATATCTATGAACGTTTCTATCGAATTGATTGACGCGGGGAAAAAACAGCGTATAAAAGCTGTCAAAAAACGAAATGGCAAGATTGAGGAGTTTTCTGTATCCAGAATAGAGGATGCTCTTATTGCCGCGTTTGAGAGCATCGGTAGAACAGATATTCAAAACGCTAAAAATGTAGCCGCCGAAACTATCAATACATTGCTGGAAAACGATAGGGTTCCCAGTGTGGACGATATCAATAGGGTGAACATAGAAACGTTGGCTAAGATGGGGTTTTCCGATGTGGCGTTTTCCTATCAGAGGTATTCCAGTGAAAGATCAAAAATAAGGGTTTTGGGTGCTCAGAAGGCGAAAGGCTCAACGGACGGTTTTTTGATGGTGACATCTATCTCGCAGGAGATATCTCAGTCTTGGAACAGAGAAAAGATTATATTGTCTATAATAAATGAGACCGATTTGGATTTTAATACTGCCGAACGTATAGCCAAAGAAGTGGAAAATAAGCTGATATTGTCTAAATTCCCATTTGTTACGACACAGCTTATAAGAGAGATCGCTCATACCGAGATCCTGAAAAGGGGCTTGAACAGTGCCTCCGATAGATACAAAAATTTCTCCGTTCCACGCAGTGATTTAGAAGAGGTTTTGTTCTCTAAAAACAAAGAGAACAGCAATATTCAAATGAATAATCCTGAAGCGGTGAACTTTACTATTTCAGGCAGGATCAGCAAAGAATACGCCTTATCAGCGATATTCTCCAGAAAAATCGCTCAAGCACATACAAGCGGTATGATACATCTGCACGATCTTGATTTGCCAACCAGGGTATATTGTTCTGCTCATTCGCTTGAATATCTAAAAAAATACGGTTTGAATCTTGATAATCTGCAAACGGCTTCGGGACCCGCCAAACATACGCAAACTTTGACAGGTCACCTAAATACCTTTTTTGCCGCTATGCAAGCTTTTTATGCGGGGGCTTTGGGGGTTGGGTATGTAAACATATTTTATGCGCCGTTAATAAGATTCGATTTAGAAGAAATAGCGACCAAAAAGTTTGAGGCTATGATGCAACATAGTCAGGATGTGAAAGATAGAGTCGGCGAAAATAATCAAGTTCTTCTTGAAGCGTTGATTGACCAGAGAAATGAGTTGAAGAAAAATTTTGAAGCTGATCCGATCGGTATTTTGTCCGAACAGGAGATAGACGATTTCATGATCCAGAAAGGACAGGAACTGATTTTTGCCGCATCACAAAATGCTTTTTCAAGAGGCGGTCAAACGTTGTTTATAGATTTTAATATTCATACCGGTGTGCCTTCTTACCTAAAGGATACCTTAGCCGTTGAGCCGGGCGGCGTGTATGCTATAAGGCGTAACGGAAAAAAGGTTTGCTTGATCGAAAGAAAACAAGACGAGAAGTTGGCGTCCGGTTATCATCTTATAGAATTGTTGGATCCTAAGACGAAAAAAGTATTGATGAAAGAGAAAATCAAAGATAACAACGGTTCTCAAGAACTTGTACAAGAATGGTTTTTGAAGAAAAATGAGAAACCTGTAACTTATGGCGATTATGATTCTCTTGCCAAAAGGTTTGCCGGGAATTTGCTTCAAGTGTGGCGTAAAGGAGATTTGCATGGTCAGCCGTTTGCGTTCCCAAAGTGCGATTTGCATATCAGTGAAGAGACCTTTTCCGATCCTGAACAGTTGGAGTTACTCAATCTTGCTTCAGAAATATCCAGCGAAAACGGAACGCCTTACTTTATTTTCGATAGAGACGAGGTTTCTTTGGCGGCGTGTTGTAGATTGAGAACGGCGATAAGCGATAATTATGTCTTGAAACATCCCGAGTCTCTAAGGTTTTGCGGGTTTCAAAATGTGACCATAAACCTGCCTCAAGCGGCGTATAGAGCCGCACGGGAAGGGGCAAAAAATCTTGACGGTTTTTTCGCTAAATTAGATGAGGCGATGGAGATAGTAGTCCAAGCACATCTTGAGAAAAAAGCTTTTATTGAAAAAATACAAAAACCCGGACTCCCTCAGTGGTTGACGGGTAAACCTTGTTGCGATGGTGTGCCTTATATCGATATAGATAAGGCAACTTATATTATCGGTATCATAGGACTCAATGAGGTGATAGAGTTCTTAACCGGAAAAGAATTGCAAGATCAGACCAGCGAAGAATTTAAAAATTATTCTCTTAAAACAATAGCACACATGAACGCAAAAGCTAAAGAGTATAGCGCTAAACTAGGACTTAAATTTTCTCTGGAAGAAAGCCCTGCCGAGTCCGCCGCAAGACGGATGAGCAAAATTGATCTTAGTAATTACAAAGAATCAGAATCGTTGATTAAAGGAAGCATCGAAAACGATCAAACATATTATACCAACTCAATACACGTTAGGGCGGATGCACCCGTAGACTTGATATCTCGAATTGAAATGCAAAGTAGATTTCATCCCGCAATCGAATCGGGTGCGATAATCCATGCGTTCATAGGTGAGGAAAAACCTAACCCGAACGCTATAACTTATCTTGTGAAAAAAACTTACGAAAATACTCAGACGGCTCAGATCACAATCAGTCCGGAATTTACCATATGCAAAAAATGCAGTACCACTCACAGGGGGTTATTCGATAAATGCCCGTCTTGCGGTAACGATGATAGAATGTCCCTTAAAAATATGACCAGAATTGTAGGTTATTACAGTTTTATTGATAACTGGAACCCGTCTAAGAGATCGGAGCTGGAGGCACGGCATAACGGATACTATTCGGTGATGAACGCAGGCGCTCTGTCTAATAATATCCCAAAATTTGTCAATAACTCAAATGGGATATTGGCGGTGAATATCGGTATAAAAAATTGCCCGTTGTGTGAAGATCTGAAAAGTGTTTCTTCGTTTAGAACAGTGGCTAGTAAATATGATGTGGATTTTAACATAGAAAGCCATGAGGCTGATACCGAAGACGGATTAGCGACGGCAATGTTGTTGGGGGTTAACCTGTCTGCATTGCCGGCATTGTTTTTATTCGGAGCCGATTCGGAACTGATTTTTAAAGGAGAAACAAAAAGTAAAGGCGGTATCCCTCAACCGATAGATATGAAAGAGGTTAAGAAGGCTATGATTAATTATCTCAACAGAAAACCTGTCGGTGCGATATGAGCATCGCGACCGTTCAGCCTGTATCATTTATAGATTGCGAAGGTAAAGTCTCGGCGGTACTGTTTTTTGGGGGATGCAATTTTAGGTGTCCGTCATGTCATGCCAGAGAAGTGCTGTTTAACGATTCGGAAATGGATTTTGACGGAATTGTGAGTTTTCTTAAAGAAAGAATCGGTTGGATCGAATCGGTTGTCTTGTGCGGGGGGGAGCCGACTATCGATAAATGGATTGTCGGGATTGCATCGAAACTTAAAAGTATGGGGTTTTATATCAAACTTGATACTAACGGTACGAGACCCGATATCTTATCGGAGTTGTTGGATAAGGGGTTGGTCGATTATGTGGCGATGGATATTAAGGGACCGGTTGGTATATATGATCGGTTGGCGGGTAGTGGGGTGGATATGTCTGTGATATCAAAAAGCGTGAAACTTGTCACAAAATTTCCCGATTATGAATTTAGAACTACGGTTGTGCCTGTCATAAAAACATCGGAGCCTTTTGTAGCGGAGTTTTTGTCTGAAGACCAAATCAAAGAAGCGGTCTTATGGGTTTGTGAATTAACGGGATCGGCTGAACACAAATATTATATACAAAAATTTGTATCCAGAGAAAACGGACTCTTAGACGGTAGATTGGAATCGTTCGATACACCGTCTGATGAGTATATGAATAAACTTGTAAAATCTCTAAAACCTTTAATCCCTAACGTCTCGATTAGGAATAGATAAAAAAATGAGGTCGTAGCTTCTTTCGATATCTACGACCTCACTTGAAATAGGTTTACACAGATTCTACAGATTTTATTTCTGGAATAAGTTTTTTTATCTCTTTCTCAATACCCATTTTTAAAGTCATCTGTGACATGGGGCATCCGTGACATGCGCCTGTAAGTTTCACTTTCACTTCGCCGTCATCAGATACATCAACCAGTTCAACGTCTCCGCCGTCGGCTTGTAGGGTGGGTCTGATTTTGTCCAGTGCCTCTTGTACTTTCTCTTTCATCTTTCATATCTCCTTGTCAAAAAAGTTTTTTTTTGTTAGAAATGTGCCGTAGATATAGTGGATATAATTTTTGATTTGGTCAAGTGAATTTTTCTAACAATAGCGAAAAGGGGATCGGTAATGAGATTTTTTAAACGGGTGAAAATGTTATCCGCATCGGCATTATTGGCTGTGTTGGTTCTGTCTCAGTCAGGGTGCGGGATTATTCTTATCGGTGCGGCGGCAGGCGGATATCTGTACGGCAAAAACCTGAAAAAATGTGTCCACTGTGGCAAGATGATTAACAAAAACGATACTGTTTGCCCTCATTGTCATAAAAAAGTCCCTGTGGACAAAAAATAACTATATTTTCTTTGTAGACGGTATAAGGTGTAAACCGATTCCGGTGAACGGAAGCACGGTGTACGAAGGTATCAACTTGAAAAATATCAGAACGGAAATTGTCGATAGCAGTACGCAAAAGACCGCTTTTCTATCGGATAGACCGTTTGTTATTTTTTTCGATTTACCAAGACAGATCCCTATGATGATAAGACTTATCATTCTAATATGCGCATCTGTAAACAGAATGGATAGAGTCGCGAAAGTAGTCACAAGAGCCGATCTGGATAAACTGAGGTTGGTTGCCTGAAAAAATCTGTAACAGAATAGTACCACTACTCCTACAACCCATCCTGATAAGATGTCCGTCGGAAAGTGAACTCCCAGATACAATCTTGA
>CAZFUR010000143.1:0-5875 GCA_964522245.1 uncultured bacterium
CTTATTACAACCTTTATAGATGGGAATTTCCCTCTTTTGACAATTCTTTGGAAACATCGTATTCCCCCGCAGCAGGAACAATACCTTGACGTTCCAATATCTGTAGGTAATCCGTCTGTTTCGCTCCCATAGGCAACTCCGCCTCAATACCTAACGCACGCACAAGATAAACAGCAAAATCTCCCTGAGTAACCGCTTCCTTTTCTTTAGCAAACAAAGGTGACAAATTGACAAGAACCATTATCAATATCAATGGTAAAACCTTAAAACCAACCGACTTTCTGTTCATGAAAAAACCTCCTTAAACAATAAGTTGAATAATTTAAACATATAGTGACCGTTTATAATATAACACACAATGTCGCGTTTTTCTAATAAAATTAATTAAAAACAGAAAAATATCAAAATAATTTTATCCTAAACCGGTATCCACGTATCAAAAAAAAGAGATTACATACTGAATTATTCTATCAAATTCTGTTTTTAACTAAAAAAAAAAAGCGTTTTTATAGTACAATAACGCTTCTATTGAATCTTTAAACAGGTTGAAAAAATGATTTTTGGCACAAAAATTTTTAGATCCTTTACTATTTTTAGGTTTAGTTTGATTATTGTAACAGGGTTATACGCTTTTTCTCTATCCTCGTCGTTACAAGGTAAACAAATTGATCCGATACAACCGTCTTCCTATTATTCGCAAGGGTTATCTTTTCTATATAACGGCGATTACGACAAAGCGGTTTACTCTTTTGAGAAATCTATCGAGTCGGATGAGAATACGGCTCAGTCACACTATCGGCTTGCCAACCTGTATAAATTTGTTTTAAAAAACGAACCCAAGTTTCGACACCATATCGACGAATATCTAAAACTCCTTGAGAAAGATCCCACGCTAGCGACCACCGATTTCCTCGACAACGACAATATAAACTACACAAAATCACTAGACTATTTTAAACAAGGTGTTCAACAAGCCGTAGAAAACAATCTTCTCTCCGCACGAGAAAATATGCTGAAAGCAATAGAAAACTACCCTTTCGACCCGATAATTTTTTATAACCTCGCAAACGTATGCCATAGTTTGAAAAATATCGACGAGGCTATCCGTTACTACAAAAAATCTATTTCCCTGAACGACAACAATGAACAAGCCTATTTCGGGTTAGGTGTAGCTTATCAACAAAAAGGCAACAGTATCGCCGCCATAGACGCCTACAGGTCTGTGTTAAAACTCAACCCTAAAAATGTGCCCGCTTTGAACAATATCGCCGTCACACTAGAACAAGCCGATATGATAGACGATGCCATAGATATATACAGACAAATCATCGCCATTAAACCGAAATACGCAAGAGCTTATAACAATCTTGGATCCCTGACGGCAAAACAGAAAAAATATCAAGAGGCGGAAAAATTGTTCCGCAACGCCCATACAATTGACCCCGACTACCTCGAACCACATTACAATCTAGGTCACCTCTACGAAATTATCGGCGATAAAAATAAAGCCTTACAAGAATACAGACTGGTTTTCCTGAGAGACTCAAACTACCCCGGAATAATCGACAAAATAGAAACGTTGGAACAAAAACCTGAAACAGATCCCAAAAAAACCGAAGCGGAACCGACACAAACAGTACAAAGAAATTGTCCCAAAATCCCCGCCGACCCCGTACTGTCGAAAATGGATAGTGCCGTCAAACAAGACAATGCAACACTAAAACAATATATCGATATTTTAAAATACTGTATCGATAAAAAAGATCTCGCTCACGCTTTGGTTTATTCGGAAACCGCCATGAAAAAGTTTCCTGAAAATCTTGATCTTATGATGCTGACGGCAAAGGTATATACGATGAAGAAATATTATTTCAAGGCGATAGAACAATACCAATCGATACTTAAAATCGAACCCGATATGAAAGAGGCACACCGTGCTTTAAGCTTGATTTATGTAGACAAACAAAACCCTCTAAAAAACCCAAAACGCGCAATGTATCATTACAAAAGATCCGCTCAAAAAGGAGATCTATGACAAAATTTATCTGTTTTTTGCTATTCGTATTGTGCCTTACGGCTGAAAACTCAACCTTCGGAGCAAGTGCCGAACAGCTCGATAACGAAGCTATCAACCAACTGCTTCAACAAGGCAAAGCTCAAGCCGAAGCGGGTAACCTGAAAGAATCTATACGTCTGCTCAATAAAGCAAAAAAGTATACCCCCTCATCAGCCGAACTACTGTTCTATCTGGGGATCTCATATTGTCGACTCGCCCAATATGACGAAGGGATCGACAACCTGTTATCCGCATACAAAATATCCGACGACAAAAATATCCTAGAGCCTTTAAAAAACGCCTACTTTATGAAAGGATTGAGTTTATCAAAAAAAGAAACGTTTTCCGATGCGCAGAAATGTTTTTCTAAAGTGATCGAATTGGATAATACCGGTGGCAGAGCGTATTTTAACCGTGGCGTCTGCGAAGTAGTACTAAAAAAATACAGATCGGCGCTTGACGATTTCAACCATGCCGAACAATACGGATACACAAACAAAATTCTCGCTCTAAACAAAGCGGTTTCCCTTAAAAGATTGAAACGATACACCGAAGCGATCGACGTCTACGAAAATATTTTGGAAAAATATCCCGACTATCCGCCCGCACATTATAATTTAGCTATCCTTTTAGAAAAAAATCTATTCCAAAACGACAATGACAGCCGTATAAATAAAGCCATCTATCATTATAAACGTGCCATCGAGCTAGACAGAACCTTTTATCAAGCGGCATTCAACATCGCACGCATATACGACAAACTCAACAACCTGACGCTTGCCATAAAATGGATAAAGAAATCTATCGATATAAATCCCGACGACCCGTCCGCTCAGATTCTTCTGGCAGAATTGTATTTTCAGAAAAAAGCATACAACAACGCTCTTTTACAAATTGAAAAAATACACAAAACAGGGTATAATCCCCCGCAATTAAAAAAAATACAAGACGATATATACAAAATCACAGGCAAACAGATCTCTGTAAAAAAATAAAGATTGTAAGATTTTATCAAAGCGGTTATAAAATATATGACGTTTTTAACCATGAGGAAAGGGGTTGGATTTGAAGAAATTCGGCGTGATAGTCTTAATTATAGCTATAATTGTAGCAATAGTCGCTCTTGTTATGTGGAAAACCAAGAGAAAAATAGAAACATCGTACAATCAAGCAGTAGAATTTTACGAAAACGGCGACGTGAACGAGGCTCTTGTTCTGTTTGAGGAACTGAAGAACAAAACCAGATTTAATCCTTACCATTTGGACTCGATGTATCGCTATGCGTTGATAAAAAGTGATCTTGGCGACCAATCTGCACGAGAGATCTGGGAGCAGATTCTTCTTGAACCTATCTCGATGGAACAACGGGCACAGGCTCTTTTTTCTGTTGGAAAACTGGATTTTGACGCTAAAAAATTTGATTCCGCCAAAGAAAAGTTTAATCAGGTCATAACAGATTTCTCCGACCGGATTGTGCCTTACGCGAAAAGCATGTTTTTTATGGGTGAGATAGAACGTCTGAAGGGGCTTCATTCTTATCTTGATGCCCGGCAGTGGTATAAAAAGGTTATAGAGCTGAATACCGATGACAAAATAACACAAATGGCTAAAGAAAAACTGGGCGACATGAATATAGCATTGTTTTTCTCCCCTATAGAAACGCCGGAGAGTATCATCTATACCGTCCACCCGGGCGACAGTTTAGCGTTGATTGCGCAAAAAAGCAAAACAACCATTCAACTGCTCAAAGAAAGCAATCGATTAAAAAATAATTTTATCCGCCCTAACGACAGAATAAAAATTCCGGCGGTAGATTTTTCTCTGCTTGTCAGCAAAACAAAAAACACTTTAACTATATTAAACGGCGGTGAGTTTTTTAAAGAATACTTAGTCGGAACGGGCAAATTTAACAAAACTCCGGAAGGAACTTTTAAAATCACCAACAAACTTAAAGAACCTGTTTGGTATAAACCTGAAGGCGGGGTGATACCATTCGGCAGTCCCGACAACCTGCTGGGCACCCGATGGATGGGAATCAGTTTTCCGGGCTACGGTATCCATGGAACATGGGACGAAGATTCCGTGGGTAAACAAAGCAGTGCGGGTTGTATACGTCTTAGAAACAAATCGGTCGAGGAATTATACAAGATAATAGTAATCGGGACGAAGGTCGTTATAACAGAATAGAGGAGCCTTAATATGCTTGGAAGAAAAAAATCAAAAAAACCTGCCTCGGTAACATCTATCGGTTTTGAATTTGAAAAACCGATTCTGGAACTGGAATCTAAGATAACCGAGTTGCGTTTGTTTTCCAAAAAAGAAAAAATAGATATGAATGATGAGATAAAAAGTCTCAGCGAGAAACTGGCATCAAAGAAAAATGAGGTGTATAATAACCTCACTCCGTGGCAAAGAATACAGATCGCCCGCCACCAAAACAGACCGTACACTTTGGATTATGTCGGTATGATTATGGACGATTTCAAAGAGCTTCACGGCGATAGACATTTCTCCGACGATAACGCAATCGTCGCAGGAATGGCAACCATAGACGGCAGAAGCGTTATGCTGATTGGACACCAAAAAGGGCGCGACGTGAAAGAACGTACTTTCCGAAGGTTCGGTATGCCCAATCCGGAAGGTTACAGAAAGGCATTGCGTCTTATGAAACTTGCCGAGCGGTTTAATGTCCCTATCGTAACATTCATAGATACACCGGGTGCGTATCCGGGACTGGGTGCGGAAGAACGGGGTCAGGCGGAAGCGATCGCCGTCAACCTTGAAGAAATGAGTCTGCTGAAAGTGCCTGTCATATCTATTGTCATCGGCGAAGGCGGAAGCGGAGGCGCTTTGGGAATAGGGGTTGCCAATCGTGTCCTGATTATGGAGTACGCTTATTACTCTGTTATTTCACCCGAAGGATGTGCCGCCATATTATGGAAAGACGGGGCGCAAGCTCCTAAAGCGGCAGACGCTCTTAAACTGACAGGCAAAGACCTGCTTAAACTGGGTGTCGTCGACGCCATTATACCGGAACCGATGGGCGGAGCTCATAATGATATCGAACAAACAGGCAAAATATTGAAAGAACAACTAATTTCCGAACTGAAAAGATTCGATAATATGTCCGAAGACGAAATAGTCGATTCCAGATACAACAAGTTCAGAAACCTTGGGGTTTTTAGTGGATGAAATTTTGTCTTGACTGCAGATATTTTGTAGGTGAGAAACCGTGTAAGTTTAATCGCCTGTGCGACGGATGCCCTCACTACGATTCTTTCGGAACAAAGATTTTGGTTATAAAACTTGGTGCTATGGGAGACGTAGTCAGGACAACACCCATACTTCCCCTTATCGCTCAAAAATATAAAAAGTATCATCTCACATGGTTAGTTGATGAAAAAAGCAAACTGTTTGTAGACGGTAACCCCGACGTACATAGAACAATAACCTACGGGACAGAATCTGTACTCCGATTGATGATTGAGCAGTTCGATGTTGTCTATTCACTCGATAAAGAAGTCAGGGCAACTTCGATTGCTACTTTAGTAAAGGCAAAAGAAAAACTGGGGTTCGGATTTCATCCTGAAGGCAATATCTATCCGTTAAACACTGAAGCTGAGGAATCATTTTCTCTGGGTATGTCTGACGAGATAAAGTTTTTCAAAAACAAAAAAACATATCAGAGATATATTCTTGATGCTGTCGGATTTGAGAATATCCTTTACAAAAACTATCCGATACCTATGGAGAATTTTAACCTCGATTACGGGTCGCAACTGCTGAAAAAGAACAATGTTCCCGAAAAAAATAAAGTCA
>CAZFUR010000144.1:0-5866 GCA_964522245.1 uncultured bacterium
AATCGGGACGGATTCTTGACCCTTCGGCGCGGGCTATAAAAAGAGCGAATATAATCAGAGAAAAACTCAAAAAATAATTAATATAAAATAAGAAAGGATATTGAGTATGTTTGATAGGTTCACAAACAGAGCGAAACAGGTTATCATTTTGGCTCGTAAAGAGGCGGATCGTTTTAATCACAATTATATCGGTACGGAACATTTGCTTTTAGGGTTGATTAAACTCGGTCAGGGTGTGGCTGTTGATGTATTGCGATCTATGGGTATAGATTTTGAGACTATCAGGATGGAGGTAGAGAAGGCTGTCGGTACGGGACCCGAGAACAAGGCTATCGGTGATGTTCCTCTTACTTTGAGGGCAAAAAAGGTTATTGAACTTGCGGTTGAGGAAGCGAAAAATCTCAATCATACATATATCGGTACGGAACATCTTTTGTTGGGGTTGCTTCAAGAGGGCGAAGGTGTTGCGGCAAGAATCTTGAAAAATTTGGATATAGATATAAGTAAGGCTCGTGAAGAGATAAGAAAAGAGCTTGAAAGCGGACTTGCTAAACCGATGGAAGATCAGGCGATGGCGGGGTCTTCCGGTGAGAAGGCGGATAAGACTCCGGCACTGACGGCATTTGGAAGAGATCTGACAGAGCTTGCTCGTGAAGATAAACTTGATCCTGTAATCGGCAGAAGCGACGAGATGGAACGTATTGTGCAGGTCTTGTGTCGCAGACGAAAGAACAATCCTGTTTTGCTTGGTGAAGCGGGGGTTGGAAAAACGGCTATCATAGAAGGGTTGGCACAGGAAATAATTGCGGGTAATGTGCCTGAAATACTTCGTGACAAGCGTCTTATAACACTAGATCTTGCTCTTATGGTTGCGGGTACGAAGTATAGGGGACAGTTTGAGGAGCGGATAAAAGCTGTCATGGATGAGATCAGAAAATCTAAAAATGTACTACTTTTTATAGATGAGTTACATACTTTAGTAGGGGCAGGCGCGGCAGAAGGAGCGATAGATGCGTCTAACATATTAAAACCTGCTTTATCGCGTGGTGAGGTGCAATGTATCGGTGCTACGACACTTGATGAGTACCGCAAATATATAGAGAAAGACGCCGCTTTAGAGCGAAGGTTTCAAACCATTGATGTGGAAGCTCCGAGTGTTGAGGAAACAGTCAAAATTTTGATGGGTTTGAAGATAAAATATGAGACCCACCATAGAGTTGAGTATTCTGATCAGGCGATAGAGGCGTCGGCTTATCTGTCTGATCGTTATGTTACGGGAAGGTTTTTGCCTGATAAAGCGATAGATCTTGTTGATGAGGCAGGCGCTAAAGCACGTATTTCCGCAATGACAATGCCGGTAGATGTGAAAGCTATCGAAAAAGAATGTGAAGTTTTGAAAAAGCAAAAAGAGACAGCCATAAAAGATCAAGATTTTGAGAAAGCGGCTCAGTTAAGAGATAAAGAACGTGAGTCTCGTGAACGGTTGGAGAAGGTTCTGTCTGGTTGGAAAGAGACTCGTGACGAAGAGAAGATTGTCATCAATGCCGAGGATATTGCTCAGATAGTATCAAAATGGACAGGTGTTCCGTTGTCTACCCTTGAGGAAACGGAAACACAGCGTTTGTTGAATATGGAAGAAGAGATACACAAAATGCTAATCGGGCAAGAAGAAGCCGTATCGGCAGTATCTAAAGCAGTTAGAAGATCTAGAGCGGATTTGAAAGATCCCCGTCGACCGATCGGGTCATTTATATTTTTAGGACCTACGGGAGTCGGTAAAACATTGTTGGTTAAATCGTTGGCAAAGGTTATGTTTGGTGACGAAGAGGCAGTGATTCAGCTGGATATGTCGGAATATATGGAGAAGTTTGCTATATCGCGTTTAACCGGGTCGCCTCCGGGATATGTGGGGTATGAGGAGGGCGGTCAGCTGACGGAGCAGGTGCGTCGTCGCCCTTATTCCGTGGTGTTATTTGATGAGGTTGAGAAAGCTCATCCTGATGTCACACATATCTTATTACAGGTACTTGAAGAGGGTAAGTTGACCGATAGTTTAGGACGAAAAGTTGATTTTAGGAATACCCTTATCGTGATGACGTCTAACGCGGGTGCGGATCTGATCAAAAAAGATACGACTGTCGGTTTTAAAGGTGGAGAACAAGGTGTTAATTATGCCACGATGAAATCGAAGATCATGGCTGAGGTCAAAAAAATATTTAAACCGGAATTTTTAAACCGTGTTGATGATTGTATTGTTTTTCACGCATTAAGCCATGACGATATAAAACGTGTGGTAGAGATAGAAATGGCTAAAGTGATAGATCGTTTGGGGCAAAAACATATAACATTAAAACTTACCGATAAAGCCAAAGAATTTTTGTGTAAAAAAGGATACGATCAGAAATTCGGTGCTCGCCCGTTAAAAAGAGCTATTGAAAAGTATGTTGAGAATCCGTTATCTGAAGAGATTTTGCGTGGCAATATTTTAAAGGGTCAGACGGTGAAGGTGACTGTCTCGAAAGATGCTTTAAAATTTACTGCTAAGGATTGATAAAACTTCTTGACAGAATTCGCTGAAATATCGTATTACACATAGAGTATTTTATTTGTGTGCCGGAGTGGTGAAACTGGTAGACGCAGAGGACTCAAAATCCTCCGGGGGCAACTCCGTGCCGGTTCGAGTCCGGCCTCCGGCACCAAAGTATTTGCTGTGTGTTGTCATCAAAAGTCATTTCTTGTTTTTCTCTTGTGAAAAAATAATATCTACTATGCAAAGAATAGAAATCTAAGAAGGGTATATTTAATGAAAATATGGTCGGTCAAGCGATCTGTATTGAATTGCTTCTAGCAGGTGTGGAGTTTCTATCCGTTCCGATCGTTCGATATCGGCGATTGTTCTGGAGACTTTCAGTATTCTGTGATAAGCTCTTGCGCTAAGTCCAATCTGTTCCATCGCTTGGTTAAGTAGTTTTTGACTGTCAGGCTGGATTTCGCAGTACCGTTTTATTGCTCTGGGACTCATTTGAGCGTTACAGAATATCTTTGATCGGGCAAACCGATTTTGTTGAATTTGTCTGGCTACTATTACCGTGTCTCGTATCTCTTTCGATGAGGTACCTGTTTTCTTGTTGGCTAAATCGCGGTATTCCACGGGTGCCACTTCCAGATGTATATCTATTCTATCGAGTAGAGGTCCTGATATTTTAGACATATATTTTTGTATTTGACTTTGCGAACATCGGCACTGTTTTTTCGGGTCGTTGGCGTGTCCGCACGGACATGGGTTTGTTGCGGCAATCATCATAAATCTTGCGGGGAAATTAACCGATCCGGATGCTCTGGAAATAGTGACGTTATGATCTTCTAAGGGTTGTCTTAAAACCTCAAGTACCTGTCTGTTAAATTCGGCAAGTTCATCTAAAAAAAGTACACCGTTGTTGGCTAAAGATACTTCTCCCGGTTGAGGATACGAGCCTCCTCCGATTAGTCCTGCGTTTGATATTGTGTGATGGGGCGATCTGAAAGGTCTGGAGGTTATCAACGATTGGTTTGATCTGATAAGCCCCATGATGCTGTGTATTTTTGTCGTTTGCAGAGCCTCCTCCATTGTCATGGGGGGGAGAATAGTTGGTATTCTTCTGGCTAACATTGTTTTACCTGAACCGGGAGGACCGATCATTATCACGTTGTGTCCGCCTGCCGCTGCGACTTCGAGTGCCCGTTTTGTATATTCTTGTCCGTGTACTTCTGCAAAATCCACATGGTCGTCTGTGGAGTTACTGAAAATAGATTTTATATCTACTTTATGAGGTTTTATTTGATGCTCTCCGTTGATGAATTTGATTGTATCGGAGATGTTTTTGACCGGATAGACGTTTATCCCCTCTACTACCGCCGCTTCCGCCGCATTTTCTTCCGGCAATATAAAACCTTTGTTTTTATTGTTTCGCACATATATTGCCATAGGCAATATCCCTTTTATCGGTCTTATAGACCCGTCTAAGGCGAGTTCTCCGCAGATATAAAAATCTTTTAGCTTTTCTGGGTCTAGCTGTTCGCTTGCCGCTAGAATCCCTAATGCGATCGGCAGATCAAAACCGGGTCCCTCTTTTTTCTTTCCTGCGGGTGCTAGGTTTACGGTTATTCTGCGTACAGGGTGTTTATAACCGCAGTTTTGTATTGCTGATTTTACCCGCTCTTTGCTCTCTTTGACTGCTATATCGGGAAGACCGACTACAATCACTGCCGGCAGACCGCTTGCAACGTCTATCTCTATTTCGACAGGATACGCATCAATGCCGAATAATGATGTGGAATATACTTTTGATAACATGAAATAAATCCTTTATGGAATCATCGCTCATTTCCCCTTAAAGATAGAGGAGGCTGAAAAATTTCACTTAATATGAAGGCGTTTCTGACGGAACTTTTGTTTTTCAGCATAGATGAAATTGTTATTGTCTCTGTTACCGAATTATCTGTTTTGTGAACATTTACAAATTTACGCATTTTAAGTTCGGGTGATTTATCAGGTTGTTTTCTCTCAATATTTTCAATAACGGCGGTCTTTTTAGTTACTTTTTGTTTTTGCTGTTTTTCTAATGATGGGGTAGTGATTTTTTCGTCGTCTTCTTGCACAATAGCGATCTGTTGGAGAAATTCATCAAACTCATTTTTTGGGGCGATATAATCAACAGGCGCAAGCGGTTTTTGTTCTGGGATAGTTGTTTTCTTTTTAGCCTGTTTTTTATTCTGAGAAAATTCTAGTATTTTACTGATTATAGCTATGACTATAAAAATAATTATACCAATATGTTTGTCCATAAAAAGCCTACTTTTTCTTATCTTTTTTCTCGGTTTTAGCTATTGATGAGCGCATTTCCGTATCGGAGATAACGTTTTTCATTTTATAGTAATCCATAATTCCCAAGTTACCCGCCTTAAAGGCATCTGCTATCGCAAGGGGTATTTTTGCTTCTGCCTCAACTACATTTGCACGCATCATTTGCACTTTTGCCATGTTTTCTTGTTCTGCAGCTACGGCCATTGCGCGTCGTTCTTCTGCTTTTGCTTGAGCGATACGCATATCCGCCTGAGCTTGTTCTGCTTGTAATTTAGCACCTATATTTTCGCCTACATCGACGTCTCCGATATCTATGGACAGAATCTCGTACGCTGTTCCTGAGTCCAGTCCTCTGGCGAGAACGTTTTTAGATATAATATCGGGGTTTTCCAGTACATCTTTGTGTGAAGCGGCAGAACCTATTGATGTTACGATTCCTTCACCGACTCTGGCTATGATCGTCTCTTCGGTTGCTCCTCCGACGAGTTGTTCGATATTTGTTCTTACCGTCACACGTGCGTTTGCTTTAAGCTGTATCCCGTCTTTTGCCACAGCGTCAATGGTTCTTTTTGATCCTGACGATTGCGGGCAATCTATGACTTTGGGGTTTACGCTTGTTTTGACTGCTTCAAGGACATCTCTTCCTGCTAGATCAATGGCGGCGGCTTTAGTGAATGACAAGGATATGTTCGCTTTGTCTGCGGCAATCAAGGCTTTTACCACATTGAATACGTTCCCTCCGGCAAGAAGGTGGGCTTCTATCTGATTGGTTGGGATATTCACGCCGGCTTTTGTCGCCATGATTTTTGTCGACACGATAGTTTTTGGATTGACTCTACGAAGTTGCATCATAAATAGAGTCGGTATACCTATGTGAACTCCGGACGCCAGAGCCTGTAACCATAGACTTATGTATCTAGCAACTACTGCAAAAATGGAGATACAAACCACCAATAAAATACCGACTAAAATGAATTCCATAATATTCTCCTTTTAAGATTTTTTTACTATCAGGCGATTGTT
>CAZFUR010000145.1:0-5840 GCA_964522245.1 uncultured bacterium
TTACAATTTCTTTTGCAATCTCTAAACTAATAGTTGTATCATGAATAGTTACAAAAAGCTATAACTAGAGGGCTCTTGTCATAAGTTCTGTTAAGGTTTTGCTGAATTTACTTGGGTCGGGTGGTTGCCCTCCTTCGGCAAGTAACGCTTGACCGTATAGCAGTTCGGCGTATTCCGCTAAAACAGGATCGTTTTTATCGGCATCAAACCTTTTTTGGAGTTGCTCTAGTATGGGATGTTTCGGATTGACTTCTAAAATCCTTTTGACAACCGGAATATCTCTTCCCATGGTTTTTAGCAGTTCTTCCATTTGCGGTGTCATGTCGGTTGCTTCTCCTACTAAACAGACCGGCGAAGAGGTAAGCCTGCTTGAAAGCCTAACTTCTTTTATATGTTTGTCGAGCGTTTTTGTCAGAAAATCGAGTAGCGATTTAAAAGTTTTCTCTTTTTTCTCACGCTCTTTTTTTGCTTTTTCTTTCTCTTTATCCGTACCTAGGTCCACTGTTCCTTTCCCGATAGATTTCAGCGGTTTGCCGTCGTATTCCATGACGGACTGTAACCATATTTCGTCTACTGCATCGGTAAAAAAGAGTACATCGTAGCCTTTCTCTTTGAAAGATTCAAGATGAGGCGAATTCTCTATCGATTCCAGTGTTTTACCGGACATATAATATATTGTGTCTTGTCCGCCTTTCATTTTGTTCAGGTAATCTCTCATAGAGACGAGTTTATCGGTGGATTGAGACGAGTTTGCCAACACAAGGTCAAGCAGTTTTTCACGGTTCTCCACATCCTGAAATAATCCCTCTTTCAATACCTTACCGCATTCTTTCCAGAAGATTAGGTATTTGTCCATATCGTTCTCTTTCATATCGGATAGTTTCTCTAATATTTTGGAGACGACTTTTTTCCGTATAACCATGATTTGTCTGTTTTGCTGGAGAATTTCTCTGGAAATATTTAAAGAGAGGTCTTCGGAATCGACTACTCCTCTTACAAAACGCAGGTATTCGGGAACCAACTCTTTGCAGTCGTTCATTATGAAGACACGTTTTATGTAAAGTTGTATACCGTGGCTGGCATCTCTTGTGAACATATTCATCGGTGCGGAAGACGGCAGATAAAGTAATCCTCTAAACTCAAAAACCCCTTCCGCTTTGAAAGATATCCGTTCTAGCGGGTCTTGCCAATCGTGGCTGATATGTTTATAGAATTCGCAGTATTCTTCTTCCGTCACTTCTTTTTCGGGTCGGATCCATATAGCTTTTATAGAATTTAGTGTTTCATCTTTTTTTATGACAGTTTCTTTACCGTCTTTTTTCGGCATACCGTTTTCGTCTTTTTCTATCTCTTTTGTTTCTACTTCCATCAGTATTGGGTAGGCAACGTAATCGGAATATTTTTTGATTATTTCCCTGATTTTCCATTGTGCGGTATAATCGTGCATACCGTCTTCGCTGTCTTCTTCTTTAAGGTGTAATGTTATTGATGTGCCGATCGAGTCTTTGTCTTCTTCCTCAATCGTATATGAACCGTCACCGTTGGAGTGCCACTTGATTGCTTTTGCCTCGTCAAAGCGACGTGTCAGTAAGGTTATCTCGTCTGCTACCATAAAACAAGAGTACAAACCGACTCCGAATTGACCGATTAGTTCAGGTGGTAGAGATTTTTTCTTGTTGTCTTGCAGTATTTTTAGGAATTCCTTTGAGCCTGATTTAGCTATCGTGCCTATGTAGTCGATGACCTCTTGACGGTTCATACCGATGCCGTTATCGCTTACTGTCAGGGTGCGTGCTTTGGGATCGGTTTCTATCCGTATGTGAAGGTTATCGGCTTTTACTTTCTTGTTGGTGAGCGATTCAAACCTCAATTTGTCCAGAGCGTCGGAGCTGTTGGATACGAGTTCTCTTAGAAAAATATCTTTGTTGGAATAAATTGAGTGTACCATAAGGTCGAGTAACTGTTTTGTTTCTGTTTGAAACTCATAAGTTTCCATTGTTTTCATAAAAAATCTCCTATTTAAATTTTATTATTGCTTGCAGGATAAGGATAGATGTATCAAAATACGACTGTTTTTTCAATAAATTTTGAGGAGTTTTTATGAAATCGGAACCGGGTTTAACTTTTATTACCGATCATCTGGATGGTATAGGCGGGGAGCTTAAGGTTACGCCGTCTTTGTTTGTTGTTGAGGAAATCCCGTTGTATGAACCTTGTGGCGATGGGGAACATCTGTACGTGAATCTTACAAGAGAAGAGATGAACACAAGAGACGTTAAATTGAAGCTGATGTCTGCATTTGATCTTTCCGACGAGAAAGTGAGTTATGCGGGTATGAAAGATAAACACGCTAAAACAACACAGACGTTCAGTTTGCATATCCATAAGTTAGATCCGATAGAGGCTGAAAAAATTATTAGGGATAATTTGTCTGTTGAAGTTAATTGGATTAAACGTCATAAAAATAAATTGAGAATGGGGCATCTGGCGGGTAACAGATTTGACATTATTGTGTCGAATGTTGTTGGCGATGCTAAAGCAAAGGCAGAGAAAATAACAGATATTTTGAATAAACATGGGTTGGCGAACTATTACGGTGAACAACGGTTTGGTCTGGACGATAATGCGTCAAAAGGAAAAAAAATACTTCTTGGGGATACACGGAGGAAAAAATGGTTGAGGAAACTGTTGTTGTCGGCTTATACATCGGAATTATTTAATAGATGGTTGTCCAATCGGATAGAAACAGAAAAATTTAACTGTGTGCTGGAGGGAGATATAGCCAAAAAGAGGGAAACGGGCGGATTGTTTCTGGTTGAAGATGTGGATTTGGATCAGGACAGGTTTCTAAATAGGGAAATTGTCTATACGGGACCGATATTTGGGGCAAAGATGAAAATGCCTGCGGGAGAACCGGCGAAGACGGAGCAGTCGATACTGGATGACGAAAAAATTTCTCTGGAAATGTTCAAAAGGGTAAGGGCTGACGGTTCAAGGAGAGCGGGCAAAATATATCTGGATGAACTGAAGGTCTATTCGGTAAAAAACGGTATGCGGTTTGTGTTCAGTTTGCCGAAAGGATCATATGCTACCGTGGTTATGAGGGAGTTTATGAAAAAAGATATGGTTTGATTTTTTTACGAATGAATGAAATAAGTTTCCGTTTTATTGTGGGAAAGAGATCTTTTTTTCATTATTTAATTCTCTCTGCCTTTACATTAGCCCCAAAATATGTTAGAATATAGTAGGGGTTTTTATTTGTGTAACATTTTTATATTGGCTGGTGTTGTAGGTGTGTCTTTTTGTGTCTTTAATCTAAATAAGTAGGTAACGGAGGTTAGTATGAATCGAAATTGGTTTCGGTCGGTGCTGGCGGGGTGTTTGGTTGTGTTTTTTGCTATGTTGAGTGTCGAGTCTTTTGCGTCAAGTTTTAGCGCAAAGGAAATCTACAATCAAAACTCGATATTCAAAACCTTAAAAAAATCGTTCATGAGAAAATCAAGCAGAAAATATTTCAGTCGCAAAGTTTCATGTTTCAGATTTTATCCGAGAAAAACCAAATTTAAATTTAGTAGCAATTTGATTTTCTGTCTGCCTCCGAAAATAGTAAAAAAGAAGTGTCCTGTTTTGCCGGAGAACGACGGGGCGGTCGTAAACGATAATGATACAAATAAATTGGAAGTCGTTGATGGGCGAGTGGCTATAATGGATAACGAAGCTTGTCTTTACAATGAACACGGACAACAGACAGTAGTTCTTAAAAGTGATGATATTGACTTTTCTAAATATGATGGTCACTTTGTCAAGGCGAAAGGGCTGTATAAAGATATTGTTGTTATGTTTCCTAGAGTACGTACTTTTTATGTGAAGGAGATCGCTTCTGTGGGTTCGGCTATCATAAAAGAGGGTATAATCAGGTCGACGGAAATCAGTAATGCGGGGGTCTCTTCCGCTAAACTTGTGGATTTGAAAGGTAATATTGTTGCCGTAATATACAGCAAATCGGTCAATTTCGGTCAGTTTGAAAAAAATATGGTTCGTGTAGCCGGGTTGCCGAGTTTAAGTGTTGATTCAGCGGTGATTAGTTTGGATGTAAAAGAATTCACGGTCACAAAAAGATGGAGAGAAGCAGAGGGAATATTATCGGCTACTTCCTCGTCAAGTGCTGTTTTATCCAGTGATTTTTCGGGATTCGGCGATATAAGAGATGTGGTGGCTAACTTACATAGCGACAGTATAGATTTCAAGCCGTATAATTATCTGGAAGTGCGCGTTGGCGGTTATATAGATAGATACGATAATTCTAAACCGAGAATGCTTTTGCCTGACACTATTGAAGTGACGGAAATAAAACGGATTGGAGAACTGATTGTTCTTAACGGTCGTTTGTCGGCGTCGGATAACGATTCGGCAAGCCTATATGGCGAGAACGGATATGTCAGAGCAAGACTGATAAGCAAAACTGTCAATTTTTCAGGATACGATGATTGTTTTGTGGAAGTAGAATGCAGAATGCTTAGGGGACCGGTTATACAGCCGGTATTACGCATCGACCCTGTAACGGGAGAAGAAATCCCTGTGTGTTTTAACACATACTATGTTGAGAAGATAAAAGTTACAGGCAAACCTGTTGTTATGGAAGGTGAATTGGTTGCGCTTAGATGTCACAGGTTTGGTGATAGATGTTTTGGCAGGGCGAATCTGCTTGATAATGAAGGCAAGCTTGTAGCAAGGCTTTACAGTAAAACTATTGTTTTTAGTCGTTACGACAGATTTATCGTAAAGATAACCGGCACGTTGCGATTAAGTTCCTCCGATAAACCGGTGGTTGACATAAACGTGAAAGAAATACGTGCTTTGAGGGCGTGGATGTCTGCGGAAGGTAGGTTGCAGTTTATTCCCACTAAGGGGCATTCCGGTCATCCGCAGATAGGGAACTTGCTCGATAAAGATGGTCGGATTATACTGAAATTAAGGAGCAAAACTATAGATTTGAGCCGTTACGATAAGTTTCAGGTGTGGGTTGGCGGTTATGTAAATAATAGTTTTATTGTATGTAAACCGTGGAGCATGGATCTTAAAAAAATAAGAATAATATCGGAACCTCCTGTAATCGAAAAATGGTTAGGGATTGTTTCAGAAAACAACCTCGATTGTGCCGCTGTAGCTGATTGCCCTTTTATGCTAGAAAGTAAATCGGGTGCGATAATCGGTTTTCTCAAAGGATCCGATTCTATAACGGAACAACTTAAAAAGGTTTCTCATAACTTTTTTGTCGCGGTTAAGGGCGAAGTCACAGTTGTTTCTTCTCAAAAATTTAAAAAGATGAATGTCGATATTGTTGACGTAATTCAAGATTTAAGGCATATTCTTTGGATGTCAAATAAACCGCTGATATTTAAAGTCGGTGAGAAGGTGGAGTTTAACAAAATAGGTGATGTCATAAGAGCTTTGCCTGTAAAAACACCTTCCGTCGATAACGATTCACCCGCAGATAATGATACTGCGCTTGACAATGATTCAGCTAAAATATTCGTCTACCAGAAATACTGGGATTTCGATGACATGATTTATCCAGTTGTTCCTATGATCCCTTGTCCTATAGAGAATAGTTCCTCTCTAGATGCGGAAAATGATGCTTGTTCAATGACATCTTGCCCTATCGTTTGTCCACGTACAAAATTTGTGGACTATGATTATCGGTATGATTCAAGGATAAAGACGGCGAACATAAAATGTATCGATAACCCTGTATTTGAATTCAAGAAACCTGGTTTTTACAAGATTACCTTAACAGGTTCAATATCGGATGACCATGGTGTTGTTGAGAAAGTTGAGAC
>CAZFUR010000146.1:0-5818 GCA_964522245.1 uncultured bacterium
TAACTGCGCAAAATCTTAACCACTCGATCAACAAAAAACCTCTCCGACCCGCCTATGATATAAACCGGTTTGAGAATATTGCGATTAAGTTCTTGCTCAAGCGAATACAGTTTCATTGATTAATTACGGCTCGGTTCCGGATCCACCCAACGCTCCAGAATCTTGTTTATTATCTGACGAGAAAGTTTATCGTACAATTCAGGCATGATAGAGCGCTCGCCTTCAGGTTGATTAGGATAAAGAAAATATGTTGCCGAAACAGAAAGATTTGTCTCATAAAAAGGTTTTTCGCAATCATCCGATAATTTTCCCGCAACAGACCCGTTTACGTCCACCTGATTACGATACAGCCTAACATCAGCGCACAATGAAACCAACGATTCTTCAGTAAAGTTTCCCTTATCAAAACGTGATGGAGCCCTGTTAAACTCTGTCAAAACCACAACCAAATATGTATCCGCCATATCTTTTTCAACGCTCTCAAGATATGCGCCATAATGGTGAATACCCCTGATTATGGAATTAGTCATAGGCATCTCCAGCCCCGGTTTGCGAGTCTTGTTTACCACGGTATAACAAAATATTTTCTTTACGGTAGGATCGTGCCCAATAATACCGAGTTTATACCCACACCCACTCACAATAAGCATGGCTGATATCAAAAAAAACACCATTACTCTGGATAGTTTCATATTAAATCACCTTTTATTTTTTGAACAATTGCGCATCATCGGGTGTGGCAAACTTATCCTCTTCACCAACCAACGATTTCCATAGATATATCCACCATTTATCATTCAAACGGTTCTCGTAAGGAACAATAACACCCCTGTGTGCGGCGGCTTCTTTTTGCAACTGTTTTATTACTTCAGGTTTATCAAACACATCGGGATGAATATCTTCGTCAGCCGATTTGGTTTTTACCGAAATTTTACGCCATTTTATTTTTTCAGGTTTCAACGCCATCTCTTCCACACTCGTCACGGCATAATCATCCGTGCCGGCGATCAATCTGTCAATCTCAAGTCTAAGAAGACCGGATTTTTTCAGCAAAACCCTTCGTCTTTTCTCCAATATAGGTTTAACCGACTCTAAAGTTGCCTGTTCAATAATCAATTTTTTCGTCAATTTTGCCACTCTAGAATTATTTTTTCTGATCCGTCTATTAAGTTTACGAATTTTCTTATTTTGCTTCTTAATGAGAATATTCAGATCTGATTGAACATCATAGTCCGCCGCAAGCTTATCCATATCCGTTCGGCTTACAAGCCCATTCTCAAGCTGAGACAGAACCTCTTGTTCTCTCATAATCTGAACTTTCATGTTCTGGGTATCTTTTTTAAGGTCTCTGATCGTAGCATCTAAAACGACAACTTTCCGTTCGATATCGTAGAGTTTTTTCGCCTCATTAACATGTTGTTTCGCTATTTTCACAAGCTGTTTTGCCCAATTGAGACGATTACGGTCCAACGGCGACAGCGGATCTTCACGCCAAAACTCCCAAAAATTCCTCGGATCTTTCCTTTTTATGGAATAATACACCCCGATAATATCGCTATAATTTTTGAGCAACTCCCTGTAAGGCATCTCCAATTTAACCATAGCAGTGAGAATATCACGTTTACCTCTTGCTTTTTCGGCAAAAAAGGTTTCTCCGTATTTTTTCTCAAGGTCTCCGTAGTAGATCAGCGCAGACTGATAATAACCGATTCTCTCATAAAAATAACCTATCAGATAAATACTCTTAGCCAAATACTTGTTCAGTTTATCCATTTTTACGAAAACATCGCCTATTTTTTTACCGGCAGGATACTCATCTTTGTATCTATTAAAATACTCCAGAGCTTTTTCCGTAGAGTACTGATCATATTGCGCTCCTTGCACCAAATTAAAGTAAGCATCACCGATGGAGTATATGGCATCATCCACATACGCACTTCCCGGATACTTCTCCGTAACAACCCTAAACTCAGCTATTGCCTCACGATATTTCTTCATCTTTAGGTAAGAAAAACCTAGACGATATTGCGCCTTAGCCGCCATAGAAGTATAAGGCGCGCTATGCACAACACTGCCGAATATCTCTATCGATTTATCCTGCGTCCGAGTAAGGAAAGGTATCCCTAAAATCGGTTTCGATCGAACCATAAGATAGTAGTTTCCGATACGATACTGTCTATCCAGAAGTTCCGACAAGTTCTCGAATCCCGGATAATTATCCACAATATGCTGGTACGCCTTATAAGCTTTGTAATAGAGTCCTACAGACTCATAGCACAACCCTTCGTGATATTTTGCGTCCGCCGCGCGAGGCGAGGTAGGATTTGCCTTGACAAAAGACGAATACAACTTTGCCGATTTAATGGAAGCGGTTTGCTCCAAACCTTTAGCCCGCTCTAAAACCGAAACATCACCGGCCATAGAATCGGCGCAACAAAAACAACCTAACAAAAACAAACAAAAAATACCGATCGAAAGCTTTCTTTTTAGCATATTACTCACTTTTCATAATTTGATTAAAACTCCAGGCATTTTAGGAAAAAAAGAAATTTCCAGTCAACAAAATAATTATACGCAAAACAACATTAGAGTATACGGCGGAAACAACATCATCCATCATAACCCCCAACCCCGCAGACATCCTGTCTTGACAATAACGAGCAGGTTGCGGTTTTATTATATCAAAAACCCTGTTCAACAAAAAACCGACCACAACTATTTTTAAGGAAAAAGGCAACAAAAACATCGTAATGAAAAAACTCACCGCCTCATCAATGACTATCTTTGAAGAATCTTTTTCCCGATACAAAACCTCCGCCGCCGTCGAGATGGGAACAGATACCCATACCAGAAAAATCGTAATACAAACATAAACAATCCGCCACTGCCAATCGGTGACACTCCACCCGCACACACCCAACAACAGATAGACCAACCAAACCATCGCCACACCGGCTACCGTGCCAAAAGTCCCCGATGCAACCGGGATATATCCAAGAAACCCGCAACTAGATAAAATCTTTACAAAAAATCGTTTCAAAATATCTCAATTATCTTTCAATAAATGCCAACTGTTACAAAAATAGATTACACCCGAAGCAATTGTCAATAAGACAGTCAAAACCATTATAAAAAAAATATAATATTTGTAAAGGATTATATATATACCGTCCAGTTCAAAACCGGGTATAAGTTGAGTCAACTCGTTGTAGGAAAGATAAACCAAAACACTTATGATAAAAGTAATCTGAGAAATAGTCTTGTTTTTACCCCAGAAACCGGCGGGGATAATTTTTCCTTTTCCGGCGGACAAAAGTCGCAAACCGGTAATAGCAAACTCCCTGCATATAATTATTATGACAATCCACGACGGAACATTGGCACCGGGTAGACCGATAAAGGCGATGAACGCCGACGATATGAGAATCTTATCCGCAAGAGGATCCATCAGTCTGCCAAAATCAGTTTCCACCTTGAGACGACGTGCCAACCTGCCATCTATTCCATCGGTTATACTGGCGAATATAAAGACAACCGTAGCCATGATTTTTGTATACGGTAAATTTATCAATAACAAGACAACAAAAACAACCGTCGCCAATATTCTCGAAACCGTAAACTTGTTAGCCAAATTCATTAAACTAATACCCCTTCCAGATCATAATCATAAGATTTTTTCACACGAACCCGCACTATATCACCGACAGAACAACTATTTAAATCGTCACAAAAAACTCTAACAACCCCGTCAATTTCAGGAGCGTCCCACTCGGTTCTGCCAATAATTGTATTCTTATCTTCAAGGCTGTCTATCATAACTGAAATATCTTTTTCTATCAATGATTGATGTATCTTTTTCGCATTTTTTTTCTGGAGCGACATAATTTTGTGATATCTCTGTTTGGCGATCTTGTCAGGCACCTTGTCGATCATATCGAATGCGGGTGTCCCCTCTTCATCAGAATAAATGAACACACCGAGCCGCTCAAATTTGAGTTCTTCCACAGCCGACAACAGCTCCTCAAAATCCGACTCCGTTTCCCCGGGATACCCCACAATCAAACTTGTACGTATAAACAAACCTTCGATTTTTGATCTAAGTTTTGATACAAGAGTATATATAGATTCACGTGTTTCTTTTCTACGCATACTTTTGAGGATTTTTGTACTTATATGTTGAAACGGTATATCTATATACTTGCAAACTTTATTTGAATCGGCGATAAAGTCAATCAATCGATCCGTTATTTTGTCAGGATACATATACATGAGCCTTATCCAACTAATCTCGTCTATTTTCTCCAACTCTGACAGAAGATCAAGCAAAGATGACGGCGGTTTTAGATCGAATCCATACCCTGAAACATCCTGAGCTACAAGCAACAGTTCTCTAACACCGGCACAAGAAGCTAACTTTGCATCCTCTATAATATCACCGATAGATCGGCTTTTGTAACTACCTCGAATATAAGGAATGACACAAAAAGAACACCTGTTATTGCAACCATCGGCAACCTTCAGATAAATATAATTGGACGGCGTTAACTTTAACTCCCAAGGTTTGAGATGACAAATCGAATCCGTTAATTTTTTCTCGGAGAAAAACTTTTTTAGTTCACAGTTTAAACCGCAAATATCTTCTACACCTAACCAAATATCAACATCGGGAATCTGATTTTTTAGTTCGTCACGATACCTCTGCACAAGGCAACCGACCACAACCAGTACAAAATTTTTATGTTTTTTTGCCTCAACATACTCCAAGATCAGATTTACGGATTCCTCTTTGGCGTCACCTATAAAACCACACGTATTCAATATCAAAACATCAGCTTCGTCAACCTCATCGGTAACAACAAAACCATCGTTCATCAAATGAACCATCATATTCTCGGAATCAACAAGATTTTTAGGGCATCCCAACGTACTCAATGCTATTTTTATCATTTTGTTATCCTAAAACCAACGCCTGACTTTATTTTTATACAATAAATATTCCGCTCCTATTTCTCTCTCCATTTTTTCTTCTTCGTACGGAACAAACATCCAATTAACAACGAAAAAAAAGAGTATCGGTGAAACAAATGATAATAAATTACCCAACACAAAAGCTAAACCCGTAAGAAAAACAATAACCCCAACATACATAGGGTTTCTTGAATATTTATACAAACCACCCGTTATAAGACAGGTCGACGCCTTTAAGGTTGTAGAGGTTTTGTGCCTCTTTAAAATAAGATAAGAAATATGAATCAAACAACAACCTGTCAACATTAATGGAATACCAAAAAACAGATTGAGAGGAAATTTTATCAACCCCATTTCAGGAACAAAAAAATAAAAGACCAAACCCACAATAATGGAAATTAATAAATACATTGGCGGAATCGAAATAATTCTCTTATTCATCTCCAAAAAAGTTCCCTAAAATAGAATTTGGATTAATCATCAATTAGAATTTCACGGGGTTTACTCCCCCGCTGAGGACCAACGACTCCGTTGGCTTCCATGATATCTATCAGTCTTGCCGCTCTGGCATACCCGACACGCAGTTTCCTCTGAAGATACGACGACGATGCCTGTCTGCTCAATAAGACCTCTTCGACCGCTTTATCATACAGTTCATCTTCCGCCTCTTCAGTCATGGTGAACAAGTCTTCCTGCTCAAATATATCTTTGCCTTTCTCTTCAATATTTTGGGAAGAAACAAAATCTATGACACCATTTATTTCTTTATCACTAACATACGCGCCCTGTCCCCTTATCAACCTTGAACTACCGGGAGGCAAAAAGAGGAAATCACCGTTACCCAACATAG
>CAZFUR010000147.1:0-5484 GCA_964522245.1 uncultured bacterium
AAGAACAGATTTCTATCCGCATCACCATCCAAAGTCCCTATCCACTGCGACCTGAGAGACTCAATCCAACCCGGTAACGGTTTACCGGTAGCCAGCTCATCAGCAAGATCTTTGTGAACGAATTCCGCTCCGACATCATCATTTATCCTACCTTCACCACTATTTATGATCTCCATTTTAAACGAAATTTGATCTTTTTCAAAAAATCCATTGATAATATCAGCTATCTGCTTCATGGTCTGGCTTCCCGCACCGTTTGCCGCATCAACATAAAAAGTACCTAACCTGCTCTTCAACGACTTATCCGCCCCCAACCTCCTGATATCATCAAGACGCAATATGGATGAAACAACAGCATACACATACTTTTTAGTCTCCTCGGAAACCTTGCCTTTATCAGATGATGCTATATCGCTCTTCAAACGAGTTTTACGACCAATCAAATCCAAAGCTCGGTCTATTTTGGATTCATCAATTTTATTATCAGCCAAAATCGGTTTTCCAAAAGAGGATATTATTTTGGCAATCATTTCGGATAAATCAGACGCATTAACAATTTGATTGGTTAACTCTTCCCAGCGGGCATCAATTTTGCCGCCCACCATATTTAACAATTTTATACCGTTATCTTTAAAGTGATTGTGTGATGCCGTGATCACACCGCCCGCTCCGGCATCGGAATCGCTCAAGACAATGTTCTGCAATTGAGGGGTAGACATGATACCGTCCATTCCGTTTTTAATGACAACAACACCGATCTGCTGAGCGCCCTTAATAAAAGCATTCATAAGATAATCAGTGCTTTCACGCGTATCACCGGCAACATGAATAACAGGTTTACCCACAGATAAAGCATGCAACCCCGCAACAATACCCATTCTATAAGCAAGCGGAGGAGTAATTTTTTTCTTATCCAAAATCTGTTCTTGAGATGCGACTCCCCTTATACCGTCTGTACCGACTTTAGGCTCTCCGTTAACCTCAAGAGGTTTATAGTTTGAATCTTCTCTAAATTTTTCGTTTATAACCCCAACAAGCCTTTTTAGATTATTATTAGAATATTCATCAAGCAACTTCTGTTCGGCTTCTTTATTTTGAAATGCTATTATCTCATCATATTTCTGTTTAGGAGACTTATCGTCCATACCGACTATACCGGGATAATCATAGATTTTTTGCGCAATTTCATAAGCCGCTTTTTCGATCAGATCAAAATAAGGTCCGTCGACCTGCACTCTCATCTTCGGAGAGGTCCCCGACGCACGAACGATGATGCTGAATTCGTTAGCAATCAGATCTTCCTTTTTGACCTTACCGGATTTGACCATTTCACTGATCTCATCCATCAAATGTTTTTTAGTATCCGCTACAAATTGCACAATTTCACTTGGCTCTGTTAATTCAACACCTAAATTATTCACGGATTGAACTATACTCTTATCCTGTACTTTGAATTCCAGCTCAATCTTTGGAACATCCTCATAAAAAACACCCGAACTGTTTAAATCCTCAAACGAATACCCCATTCTTTCAGACAACGCCAGATACAAAAAGATATTTCTTATACCGTCACCGCCCGCTTCGTTTGTCATTTTTATTATTCCCTGAAGCAATCTTTTATCTTCCGAATCTTTTAGAGAATCAACAGTTTTGAGAAAATCTTCCGAGAAAAGGATCGATCCGTGTCCAGCCGCTTCATAGTATACAGCAACCCCGTGAGCAGGTGTATCAGCAGTACCAAAAGCCCAATCGTACGCCGCTTTTCTGACATACTTATCACCCACCGCCGTTTCCATATTATGGAGTCCTTTTTCCTTATAAAATTCTTTCGACCCCAAATTAGCCAAAACAGTTTGACCGACAGCAACTTGAAACTTGTTTTCAAGACCAAGTTTATTTATTAGATTGTTTATGACAAGAGCTTTCAGAGCGGCAATTTTGTCGCCGTCAACGATCTGAAGGTGATTATTTGCATCAAGCATAAAATCCAGATTTCTGTCTCCATCACCGTCTAAAACACCTATTCTGATACCGCGAAAACTATCCAACCAAGCAGGAACAGATTTACCGGCGGCAATTTCTTTACTCAATTTTTTATGTATATATTCCGCACCGACATGATCGTTTATTTTCCCTTCAGTGACAGAAATATCGTTTAAAATATTGACTTTTATGTTCAATTCCGAAGAAAGCCTTCGGGCAATTTTTTCCAATATTCTTCCCGAAGCTCCGTTTGAAGCATCAATAAAAAACTCTCTCTTTTTTCCGTCGTCGGGAATTATATCTCTCATAGCTTCAACAAGTTCATCTATATATTTTTTTTCTATATCGTCACCAACCACCTTTTCTTCTCCGATACGATGTTTAGCGATATTATCAAACATAGAAGAAAACTTTTCACGTCCGCCCAACTCTTGAATAACCAAAGCCAATTCATGTTGAAGGTTTCCCGCATTAAGAATCCTGTTAGAAATCTCTTCCCATTCAGAAGATATTTTGTCGCCTTTATCATTAAGAATTTTAAACCCGTTATCTTTGTACGGATTATGCGATGCCGTCACAACTACACCGGCTCCGGCATTAGGATCTTTGTTAACTTTATACTGTACACCCGGGGTATGATCTATAAAAGATTCCGTATGAAAAACCTCTACTCCCATACTCCTAACACCCCAAGCGACAGCCGGAACCAGATATTCTCTGCTGTCTCTAGTATCGCCTCCAAGATAGATTGCGTTTTTGCCCATATAAGCCGCATGCAAAGCAGCAACAATCCCTAATCTATAACCCATAGCAGACGTAACGGATTTACCATCGATCGCATTAACGTCATGCGCAACACCGCGAACACCGTCCGTACCCATAACAGCCCTACTCACCAGTTCCGGATTTGCGTAATCTTCACGCACAACATAATTCTTCTTGATAAAATCATAGTTTTTCTTAAACTCTTCTATTTGCGCAACCGACATCTTCTGGAATTTTTTCAGATTGTCTGTTCCCCATTTATCGCCTTGGCTCCACTTAAACATACCGTTTACCAAAGCACCGTCTTTCATATCCCACGCACCGCTATACAAGAAATCCATGAATATCTTTTTCACACGATTCAAGGTTTTCATCTGCAATTCTTTCTGATCCGAATCAGCAATTCCCTGAACAATATCTATTTTTTTATTTACCATTTTCAAAGCCAAGCGCAATGTACCCACATACAACTGATCGTAATCCGACAGATCATATCCAAGTTTTTTAGCGACAGCCAACCCCTTTTTATAATGGTTCACCATCGCACCCGAATAAGAATCCAACATCCATCCATCCACATTGAATCCCACTATATGAGAAAACGAAAACGGCAACATAAAACCACCGACCTTATTTTTAGTCAATGTAAAAGGAAACATAAAAGTGGGCTCTTCTTCAGAATTAACGACCTTTGAATTGATTCCGGTGAACATAGAATATCCGATAATAGGTCTATTTATGTTATTCTCAAATATTGTACCCGCACCAATGTTTGTCGTGTTAGGAACAACAATTTTCTTCAAATTACCGTTTTCATCGGCGATGATATACTCATTAGGCACAAATACATTTTCTATTCTTGACCCCCGATGCTCAGATTTGGCACCGTCACCAAAATAAGATCTATCGGTATCCGAACCGATATCGGCAGTACGCCCAAAATAAGAGAGCGTTATCTTGGTACCGGTCCTAACCTGTGCGTTATCTTTGATTGTAGTATGTGAGATTTCCGTATGGCTGAGTACTTTTGTATTTTCGCCTATTTCACTATTTATTATCTTAGATTTTTCTATACTGGCTCCACTTTTTATAAATGTTTCAGTGAATTCCATTTTGTATTTATCAGCATCGAAAAGATCTCTAAATTCGCCATCATACCCTTTCAAGAAATCAACCGACTTTTTCGTTTTTTCCGTAGCTATCGTAGAATACAAAATAGTTACACCATCAGATATTTTGACAAGATTTTCGTCATCATAAGTCTCACCCCAGATATCACTGTCGACTATTTTTGTAGGATTATCGACACTAGAATTTATATACGCATTTTTGATCGTAGCCCCATCAATTACAGCCGCCTCACCGATATAAACGGTTCCTGATAACCGTGCACCACGCATAACTATCGTACCCGGACCAATCGTTATAGTTTCCCCGACCTTGGCCCTTATGACAGTGCCGTCACCTATTTTAGCACCCTCCATAACATTGATAGTACCGCCGTCGGAAATAATTTTCACACCATTGCCAATTTCAACCTTACGACCTATATTGATCCCGTCACCGAAAATGACAGTATCCAAACCAATAGATGAAAGATAGCCTACCTTCACATCTTTCGATAACTTGACAGTTTCAGGATGAAGAATAGTCACAGCTTTCGTATTTGATAAACTATTCGCATAATCCAAACTATCCTTTTGATTTTCGTCCGTCCATAAATCAATTTCGTTTGTTTTATCTAGGAATATTTCAAAATTACCGTCTAATCCATTCACCGACAAACGCTTAACAAGATCATCCAATGCCTTCTTCATAATTCCCTCATCAAGAAAATACTGTAAATTCGGAAAATAAGAACCGGCTACAATGTCGAGGATTTTACTAAAAAGCTCATCTTCAGGAAGATCTAAAAGCGAATAAAACTCCCCGACCACATCAATAGACGTTTTATCGGAAAGCAACGCATTTCTTGTCTTAGCACCTAAATCAGGTTCTATACCAAACCGCCTATACCGATCTATCTCTTTCATTGTGATATATATTTCCGCAAGGACATCAGCATGATACTTTTTGTACAACATCCTTTTAGAATCTAGCAAAGTTCTCATCGCTTTTTGAGCATGCCGAGCTATGACCTCATGGCGGATTTCATGTTCCGTCAAACCAAACAACAAACCGGTCGACATAAAAGCATCCATATTCATGGTCAGTTTTACACCGGCCTGATCTTTATGAGCGGTTGCCATCACCCCCGCAGTAAGATTGATTTCCATCTCAATATTTTCGCTTTCAATTCCGTATTGACTAGCAAGAAGGCTTAAAATATTTTTTATCATCGGTGCAGATATCTGTTGAAAAAGATCAACTAAACCGGCTCTATCGTTAGAGCTGACAAAAGCATCGACAACATGTCTATCAGCTAACTCATACATCACCTCGACAAAATCATTAAAAACCCGATCATTGGATTTCACGATATCGTTTTTATTTAGTTTGAAACCAAATCGGTTTTCTTTAAGGTTAAACGATACATCAGCAACCTTAACCGGAGAATACGACGCTCTTCTCAACATCAAACTTTTCTTTATATCAGAAGAAGGCAACCGATCTTTCAGAAAATCATCCATTAAAGGCGACAACAAACCGATATTTCCTTTCTCCGCCTTACCCGCAAGCTCAGCCATTATATCGGCAACCTGACTTTTTAAAGACGTTTCATCCAATACAACATCC
>CAZFUR010000147.1:5494-5806 GCA_964522245.1 uncultured bacterium
ATCCACTGCAAACCCCGCGACCTCACCATCCACCTTATTTGTAAGTTTGTTGTAGTTCAACACTTTAAGACTCAACCTAAGGACACCTGCTTTTTCATCTTTACGCACAGATAATTCAGGCACACCAACAACGTCATAATCAAATGTCGTCCTTGGTACCACAGATATATTTTTTCGACTTTTAGCAACAGGAGACAGATCAAACACACCGGCAGGCTCGACAAATTTCGGCATAGGAGCGACAGGATTATCTTTCAGTTCAACTCTGACAAAATAACCTTCGTCCTGATCTCTATAAGTAAAATTTATTTC
>CAZFUR010000148.1:0-5796 GCA_964522245.1 uncultured bacterium
TTTAAGATATTTATCCTTGAGATCGATTTCCATCTCTCTGCGTTTGTTACGAACCTCTTTTTCCGACTCCTGAATAATCCTTCTTGCCTGTAACTCGGCATTATGCAACTTCTTTTCAGACATATATTTTCTTAGAAAATACCCGGCGCTACCCGCAATCAAAGCTGTAAAAACTATTATTAAGTTGGAACTCATTTTATTATGCCCCTTTACTATTTTAATTTTTGTTCCTAATTAAGATTCTCTTTTCTGTTATTACATAATCCATAAAAACATCGTTTTTTGTTGTTTCAATTCGATTCACAATCTGGAAATCAAAAGCTACTCCAACCTTACACAGTGACGGTTTTTTTGCTAAAAACCTATCATAAAAACCTTTACCTCTTCCCAATCTGTTACAAGAGACATCAAAAGCCCTACCCGGCACAAACACAAGATCAAAATCATCCACTGTCTCATGAGTAACAGGTTCAAGTATCCCCATATAACCGAGAGATAAACTCTCTTTCAAATCACCAACCGAATACCCGACAATCCCATCGCCCTCACACTTCGGAAGAAAAACCTTTTTTTCATCATCGAAAGCTTTTAATAAAACCGCCCTAATATCCACCTCATCATTTAATGCCATATATCCCATAAGCAGACTAGAGTTTTTATAAAAAAAACTTTCGACAATTTTACCCGAAATAATTTTGCTATTACTTTCAATGTTTTCTAAAAAAGAATCTAAAGCGAATAGTTCTCTGATTTTTTTTCTCAACATTTTTTTTGAGCGATAGTTCTCCATTTTTCCAACCTTTTAGAGATTTCCTTCTCATATCCTTGGTCAGACGGAAAATAAAACAGCCTGTCTGAAACCCCATACTGCTGTTTCACAAAATGACACGGATAATTATGCGGATACTTATACCCTTTACCCGCCCCCAAACGCTCGGCGCCACGATAATGAGTATCCTTCAAATGATCCGGCACCTTCTTGAGACGATTTTCTCTAATATAAGACTCCACTTCACCCATAGCACTAGTAACCGAATTACTTTTAGGTGCCGTAGCAACATAAATCACTGCTTGAGTTAAAGCAAATTTAGCCTCAGGCATACCTACAAACTCAAGTGCTCGCAAAGCCGCTAGCGCAACATTTATAGCATTCGGATCGGCATTTCCCACATCTTCAGACGCGAATATAATCACTCGCCGTGCTATAAACCTAGGGTCTTCTCCCGACTCAATCATCCTGAACATCCAATAGAGTGACGCATCAGGATCGGAACCCCGCATACTTTTTATAAAAGCAGAAACCAGATCGTAATGATCATCTTTGTCGTAATTGGTAAACTTTTTTTGTATTGATTCCTCCAGATCCTTCTTTTTTATAGTTACATCACCATCAATACCAGCTTTAGTCGTTAAAACAGCCAACTCCAAAGTATTCAGTGCTTTTCTAGCATCACCGTTAGAGAAAACAGCCAACCGCTCCAATAGTTCATCGCTGATAAAAATGGCTCTTTTTCCATATCCTTTACCTTTATCGTTCAAAGCCCGTTTTAGAACTTTGATAGTTTCTTTTGTAGTCAATAAACGCAACTGAAAAATATTACTCCTCGAGAGTAGCGGAGTAGTTAAAGCAACACAAGGATTATGAGTCGTTGCCCCGATAAACCCTAGATTATTTTTCTCTATATCCGGCAACAAAACGTCTTGTTGAGATTTATTAAAACGATGTATCTCATCAACAAACAAAATAGTTCTCACATTTGTCAAACGATAAGTTTTCTTTGCCGTATCGATAACTTTTCTAAGTTCAGATACGTTAGACGTTACAGCATTTATGTTTTTAAAATTACTACCGGTAGAATTGGAGATTATATTAGCAAGAGAGGTTTTTCCCGTACCGGGTGGACCATAAAGAATGATCGATCCAATCCGGTCTGCCTTAATTAGCCTATTCAGCAATTTATCCTGACCAACTATATGAGATTGACCGATCAATTCATCTAATTTCTCAGGTCTCATTCGGAACGCCAACGGCTCATAAAGATTATCCTGCCTCTGATCTAAAACAGAACAGATTTTATCGTCTGCCCCATCATCAACGTTTCTTTGGCACACCCCATCAAAAAGATCCATCAGAAAACTCCATAAAAAAAACCCTGTCTAAATGCCGACGCGACAACTTCTTTGACACACCTTTGTCAAAGTGGGTACTTGTATATCGGTTTCACAAGTCCTCTCAAGAAGGCTTTTGTTACATCGACAGCTCCAAGTTCCCTTATTCTCATTATTGGTGAAAAGAATTTTTGTCGCAATCAAACATGACAGGGTATGGAATCCCTAAATATATTAAAGAACATTATCTATGACTGAGATAAGATCATCGATGTGGCGTTCATAATTCTTTAATTTGTTTTTACAAATGGTTTTCTGCTCATAAAATTCGTTTGCTATGTTCAAGCAAGCCAGCATAGTTAATCTTCCCAACGGAACCATCGGTGCCGAACGCCGTAATTCCTGCAATTTACCATTTAAATAATCTTCGATATCTTTCACCCGTTCTTGAGGTATATCACCTTCGATCGGATAATCTTTACCCAAGATGTTAATATTATATTTCTCCATACACTCCATGCTCACACAAAAACCCTCACACCTATACAAACCACATTACAAAACGATATTGTATCAAAAATATATAAAAAAAACACATAATAAAATAGAAAATTTATCTCAGTTCACATCCCAAGTTTTCAACCAGAATTTGAGCTAATTTATTATGCATACCATCAACTTCTTTATCCTTAAGCGTTTTATCCAGCGACCTATAACGCATTCTAAAATTAAGACTAACTTTTCCCGCTCCAATCTGTTCACCCTCATAAGTAGAGACCAACATAAAATCTTCCAGCAATCCCGGCAAACTCTGATTTAAAGTACTCTTTATCTTCTGATAAGACAGGCTTTTTTCTACAACAATAGCCAAATCTCTTTCCGCCGCAGGATATTTAGGCAATGGAGTATAACTGCCGTTTATATCCATCAATCGTATTATGGCGGACGCATCCAGTTCCGCAACAAACGTATCTTTATCCAGTTCAAGATCTTTGGCTTTCATAGGATGAATCTGTCCCAAATATCCGATTTGCTCATCCCCAACAGACAAACACGCCGTTCTACCGGGATGACAATACGGCAATTCAATGGAATTGAAAGAAATATTTTTCATACCTAGAAGATCAAAATAATCTTCCAGAAAACCTTTAAAAGCAAAAAAGTCCCATCTGGTTGAGTCCGCACCCCAAAAATAATTTTTCATATCCCCCGATACAGCGATACCAAGAACAAGTTTTTCCTCAGCATCCGCCCCTCCAACAGGAATAAAAACGTTAGCTATCTCAAATATTTTTATATTTTTATATTTATTTTTTGAGTTCAAAGAAAGAATATTCAGTAAATTAGGCAACAGCGACGTCTGAAGCGCATGTTGCATTTCACTTATCGGATTCATGACACAAACAGCCTTACAGTCATCCTTCACAAAGAAAGACGGTATAGATTCCGTAGCAGACAGCGACAACAAACTGCATGACATCGTATCATAGAACCCCGCACCCGCTAAAATATCCTGAGTTGCTTGAGAAAACAGGAGTTTTTTATTAACCTCATACTCAACAAACTCGCTACCCGGATAAATCATAGGTATTTCATCATACCCATATACTCTAGCTACTTCCTCAACAATATCCTCTTCTATATCAAGATCAATCCTGAAAGAAGGAGGCTCAAGAATAAGGTTATTTCCGTTACGTTTTTTTACTGTTATCTGCAATTTTTCCAAAATATCCAATATTTGTTCCGACGGCAGAGATAATCCCAGATAAGAATTAATCCTATCAATATTGCATCCGATAGATTTTTTTTCATAATCTTTGGCATTATTCTCTATCAAGTTAGAAATAGAAGACGCCTTACCCAAACCGGCTATAAGATACGCCGCCCGTTTCAACGCATCTTTAAAACCAACCTGATCGGTTCCCCTTTCAAAACGATACGACGCCTCGGTAGAAAGCCCTATCTTTTTTGATGTTTTTCTTATCGACACAGGATTAAAATAGGCTCCCTCAAGAAGAATATCAGAAGTATTTTCATCAACTTCGGAATCCGCTCCCCCCATAACCCCGGCTATCGCCATAGGATCCTTCTCATCAGCTATGACCAGCATAGAATCATCCAAAATTCTCTCTTTTTGGTCTAAAGTAACTATTCTCTCATTGTTTTTTGCACGCCTGACGACAATCTGACCACCCTTGATTTTGTTCAGATCAAACGCATGCAGAGGATGCCCCATTTCCACAAGAATATAATTTGTTATATCAACAATATTGTTTATTGATCGCATACCCAACTTTTCTACAGCATTAGCCAACCAAAAAGGAGAAGACGCTACTTCCACACCCCTGATGATGTAAGCAGAATAGTTTTCGCACAAATCAACATCATCGATTCTTATTTTTATAGCATCATCACCATTCAGAGCAATATCATAAGGAACTAGATCAGGTTTCTTCATATCAGTACCGGATATAACTGAAATTTCTCTTGCGACCCCCATCAAACTCAAACAGTCAGGTCTATTAGGAGTAAGATCGATTTCGATTATCCAATCTCTCAATCCTTCAATATCGCATAGCTGTGTTCCGATCTGAAAATTTTCATCAAAAACCATTATACCTGTTTCATCGTCACCAAGCCCCAGCTCTTTTGCCGAACATATCATCCCCTCAGACTGAACACCCCTTATCTTGGCGATAGATATCTTATGCCCGCCGGGCAAAATCGCCCCCGGCACTGCGATAGGAACGACTTGTCCTTCGGCAACATTAGGAGCACCACAAACAACATCACACACTTTAGCAGTAATATCCACCTTGCACACACTAAGTTTATCAGACGACGGATGAGATTTTTTTTCTATCACCTTGCCAACGAAAACATTAGCAAGATTCTCCCCAATAGAATCAATAGATGAGACTTCCAATCCCAACTGAGTGATACGATCGGACAGATCCTGTGGAGAAAAATCAAAATCAACAAGTTTTTTTAAATTATAGTAACTGACTTTCATTTCACACAACCATTTAAAATTGTTTTAAAAACCTAAGATCATTATCAAAAAACAACCTAATATCGTCTATCCCGTATAGAAGCATAGTGATGCGTTCAATACCAAGACCAAACGCATATCCCCGCACCTTTTTAGGATCATATTTGACCGATTTCAGAACCTGCGGATGAATCATTCCCGCACCAAGAACCTCAAGCCATCCCGTGCCTTTGCAAACCTTACACCCTTTTGCGTTACACAAAAAGCAGGAAACGTCACACTCCAAACTCGGTTCCGTAAAAGGGAAATAACTCGGTCTGATCCGTATTTTAGTATTTATTCCGAAAAGTTTTTTTGAAAAATACCCCAAAACGCCCTTCAACTCGGCAAAAGTAACAGATTTATCGACGTAAAACCCCTCAACCTGATGAAACAGGCAATAGCTTCTAGCGTTTATCGCCTCGTTGCGATACACCCTGCCCGGCACAATAACCCGCACAGGCGGAGTCCGATTTTCCATAACACGTATCTGAGTGGGCGAGGTATGAGTACGGAGCAGTTTTCCGCTCTTTAAGAAAAAAGTATCTTGCATATCTCTTGCAGGATGGTAATCAGGTATATTTAACGCATCAAAATTATAATGTTCAGTCTCAATTTCCGGACCCTCCGCCACAGAGAATCCCATAGATTTGAAT
>CAZFUR010000149.1:0-5784 GCA_964522245.1 uncultured bacterium
AGTTAAATTTGTCGATATTCCAGATATAATCGAAAAGGTCATGAGCAGACACAAATTGATAGAAAATCCTGATATCCAATCATTGAAGCAGATTGATATTTGGTCTCGTGAAGAAGTTAATAAATTAACAGGCAGTGTTATTGGAGAAAACAGATGGAATTTTTAGTAAATTTTATAAGGTTTATGGTTATTTTGGGTTTTTTGATTTTTATACATGAATTGGGACATTTCATGGTGGCGAAAAAAGTCGGTATTTTTATATACAGATTTTCTGTGGGGTTTGGTAGAAAACTTTTGGGGTTCAAGATTAAACAGACGGAATACTGGTTATCCATGATTCCTTTTGGCGGATATGTCAAGATGGCGGGTCAAGAAGATATGCCTGATTCCGAAGAAGATCCGGATTTGGATTCGGATATAGAAGTCCCTGAAGACCAAAAATTCTATAACAAATCTGTAAAAGAGAGGTTAAGTGTTGTTATTGCCGGTCCCGCTATGAATTTTTTGCTTGGTGTTTTCCTGTTTATTCTAATATACGCCGTGGGGCTTCAGATGCCTGTATACATGAAAAGAACGGTTATAGGCGATATTATAAAAAATTCTCCTGCTGCTAAATCAGGATTACAGGTGGGCGATGAGATTGTATCGGTTGACGGTAAGGCGTTAAACCAGTGGAAAGACCTGACTCGGGCTTCGTTGTTTAATATAGACAAAGAACTTACCATGAGGATAAATAGAGACGGAAAAGAGCTGGATTTGAAGGTTACGCCTTCCTATTATGATAAAAATGCTAATCCGGGGATAGGTGTTTTACCATACATAAAACCTATTATTACAGATGTTATGGCAAATTCTCCAGCTGATTCCGGAGGACTTAAAAACAACGATGCCATAATAAAGGTTAACGGCAAGCCTGTTACTTTTACAAACGTTGCTGAAACTATAAAATATACGGAAACCAAAACGATCAAACTTACCGTCGAAAGAGACGGTAAAGAGCTTGTTTTAGATATTGTTCCTGAGGAGATAGGCACAATAAAAGGGTTGGATATCTATAATAACAAGATAATTTATGTTAAAGAGTCGTTGTTTCCAAAAGTTAAGATCGGCGATGAAATTGTCAGTGTGGATACTCATTCTTTTAAAACTACGAAAGAAATGATTGATTATTTGACCACAAAAATAAACTCTAAAATTATTTTTGAAATGAAACGCCCCGGCGGAAAAATATTTCAGCCCGCTATCGAACAGATAACAGTTATAGCCGATGTGACTAAAGGTAAACAAATCGGGGTTTATTTTTCACCCGACCCTGAAATGATAACCGAAAAATATCCTATCCATATTGCTATTTTGAAAGGCACTTCCAGAGCATTTGAGTCGGCGATTGAGCTTTTTACTTCTCTATATTATCTAGCTACCGGCAAAATTAGTCCAAAAGAGTTGGCGGGACCGATAGGAATATATAAAATCACCAAAGATTTTGCAAAAAATGGGTTTATAATGTTACTATCTCTGGTAGCTTTTTTAAGTGTAAACCTAAGTGTGATAAATCTATTGCCTATACCAGTGCTAGACGGCGGTCACGTCTTTTTCATAACCATAGAGGGGATAAGAGGTAAACCGCTTAATGCTAAAATCATGGAAGTTTGCCAAAAGATCGGTTTCGCTTTACTTATGGCACTTATTGTGTACACTTTTTATAACGATATTGTTCATCGTATTATTGGTAAATAATCAGGGGTTTTCTTTAAAACTGTAATGATCGATAGAAGAAAAACGAGAACAGTCTATTTCGGCACGGTTGGTGTCGGTGGAGGCTCGCCCGTTTGTGTTCAGTCTATGACTAATACAAAAACGGACGATGTTGATTCCACGGTTGCTCAAATAACGGAACTTGAACTTGCCGGGTGCGAGGTAATCAGGGTTGCCGTACCGGATTTTTCTGCGGTTGAGGCTTTGCCTTTGATCTTAAAACGGATAAATATCCCTCTGGTTGCGGATATCCATTTTGACCACAAGTTGGCTGTAGGAGCGATAAAAGCGGGAGTTCACGGTTTAAGATTGAATCCGGGGAATATCGATAATCCGTCTCATATATCGGAGATCGTCAAAGAAGCGCAAAAAAATGGTATTCCGATAAGAGTAGGCTCTAATGCGGGATCTTTGTCAAAAAAATGTTTTGATGGTATTGACCCTTCTCTTTCTAAAGAGGAGCGTGTAGCTGAAGCTATGGTTAATGGGGTTTCAGACCATATAAAAATACTTGAGGAACATGGTTTTTACGATATAATCGTGTCTTTAAAATCCTCAGATGTTTTAACGACGGTTTCAGCTTACAGGCGTATGGCAAAACAGTGCGATTATCCGTTTCATATAGGAATAACTGAGGCGGGTCCTGTTATGCAAGGTACGGTGAAATCGAGTGTCGGACTTGGTTTGTTGTTGGCGGAGGGGTTGGGTGATACGATAAGAGTCTCTCTTACGGATAATCCGATCAAAGAGGTGAAAGTCGGGCATCTTATTTTAAACTCGATTGGTGTCAGGCATGATCGTCTTGAGATAATCAGTTGCCCCACTTGCGGGCGCACGAGAGTCGATGTTATCGGTATAGCCAAAAAGGTGGAAGAAGCGTTATCCTCTTTGAAATCTAATATCAAAGTGGCTGTTATGGGATGTGAAGTAAATGGACCAGGCGAAGCGAGAGAAGCGGAGATAGGTATTGCGGGCGGTGACGGGTTTGGCGTTTTGTTCAAAAAAGGCAAAGTAATCGAAAAAGTTCCGGAAGAAGACCTGTTTGATAGGTTGGTGAAAGAAGTTAAACAAATCATAGAAGAAAAAAAGGGAGACGTTCAATCGTGAGAATGACTCAGGGATTGATTCCCACAATTAAAGAAACTCCGTCTGATGCGGAGATAGTAAGTCATAAATTGATGATTAGAGCCGGTATGATGCGTAAACTCGGTGCGGGAATATATAACTATCTGCCTCTCGGTCTAAAGGTGATAAGAAAAGTTGAGCAGATAGTCCGTGAAGAGATGAATAACATAGGGGCGCAGGAGATATTGATGCCGATATTAAGTCCGTCTGAGTTGTGGAAAGAGAGCGGTCGATGGGATGTATACGGCAAGGAACTTATGAGGATAAAAGATAGACATGATAGAGAATTCGCACTAGGTCCTACACATGAAGAAATTATTACCGATATAGCTAGGTCGGAAATAAAATCTTACAGAGAGTTGCCGGTAAATTTATATCAAATTCAGACAAAGTTTCGTGACGAAATCAGACCTAGGTTTGGTGTTATGCGTGCCAGAGAGTTTATCATGAAAGACGCATATAGTTTTCATCCCAGCAAGAAATCTTTAAAAGATTATTATAGGGTTATGTATGCCACATATACCCGTATATTCCGCAGATGCGGTCTGAATTTTAAGGCTGTGTTAGCGGATTCCGGTGCTATCGGAGGCGATCTGACTCATGAATTTCTCGTATTGGCGGACTCGGGTGAGTCTTTGTTGTTTTACTGTGAACACGATGGATGCGGTTATGCCGCCACGTCGGAATCGGCGATGGGGGTTATCGCACCCAAAGGATACGATTCCTTAAATCCGCAAGGTGATATTGAGAAAATAAAAACACCGAATATAAAAACCGTTGAGGACGTAGCCGATTTTTTTGGGGTTAATAGTTACTGTTTAATAAAAACATTGATATATAATGTGGACGATAAAAATGTAGCCGTGCTCTTAAGAGGCGACAGAGAAGTGAGCGATCCTAAACTCCAAAAATATTTCGACACACCTTTTGTTGAACTTGCCGATGAAGAAACGGTAAAAAATATCACGGGTGCTGATGTTGGTTTTGCGGGTCCGGTTAACCTGTCGATACCGGTTTACGCCGATTTGTCATTGAAGGAGATGAAAGTAAGCATTACAGGTGCAAATTGTACAGATTATCATTTCAAAAATGTTCTGCCGGATAGGGATTTTGAAGTCGCGGATTATATTGATGTAGCTGTTGCCAAGGCGGAAGACGGGTGTCCGAAATGCTCTAACCCGTTGTCTGAGTGCAGGGGGATTGAAGTTGGACAGATATTTCAGTTGGGTGAGAAATACAGTAAATCTTTGTGTGCCACGTACACCACAAAAAACGGAGACGAAAAAAACTTTGTCATGGGGTGTTACGGAATCGGTATAACAAGGACGGTTGCATCCGCTATAGAGCAGTCGCACGATGAGAACGGTATTGTGTGGCCATACTCTATAGCGCCTTATCATCTGACTATCCTTGTGATGAACGTGAACGATAAAGAAATAAAAGATATGGCGGAAATTTTGTATACTGATTTGACAGACGACGGATATGATGTTCTGTTAGATGATAGGGACGCGACTCCCGGTTTCAAATTTAAAGATGCCGATCTTATAGGGACACCGTTGAAAATTATTCTGGGTAAATCTTATAAGAAAGAAGGTCTTATTGAGATCAAAAAGCGTATTGACGGTGAAACGTACAAGGTAAAGAAAGACGAACTTAAATCCACTTTAAGAAAAATCGTAGAGGATTTGAAAAAAGATTATAATGGATAAACAAATATCTTTTTGCATATTAATTCCGGCTTACAATGAACAGTCCCATATAGGACGGTTGATTGATGATGTCAAAAAATACGCTAAAGATATCCTTGTTGTGGATGACGGGTCTTCGGATGGCACTTTGGATATTATCAAAAAAGCGGGCGTTGAATATATTGAGCACAAAACAAACAAGGGTAAGGGTGCTTCTTTGTCCGATGGCTATCGTTATGCTATTGAGAAAAATTACGATTATGTTCTTGTTATGGATGGTGACGGTCAACATTCTCCAAGTGACATTCCAGCATTCTTAAAAAATGCCGAGCAGACTTCTGCCGATATAATATTGGGTAACAGAATGGAGAGTACAAAAAACATGCCATGGTTGAGGTTTTTCACCAACAGGTTTATGTCATGGCTGATATCAAAGATAGCCGGACAACCTATCTATGACAGTCAATGTGGATTTCGCATGATCGCTACAAAAGTTCTGAAAAATGTCAAAGTGGAAAGCAAAAATTATGATGCCGAATCGGAAATTCTCATAAGGGCTTCCCGTTTGGGCTACAAGATAGATTCCGTTGGCGTGAAAACTATATATGCCGGACAGGAAAGCAAGATAAACAAATTCAAAGATACAATACGATTCTTTAAACTTTTAATCAGGTTATCTAAAGAGAAATGAGGTTTTTATATGAAATGGGTTCGTAAATTATACGATTGGGTTCTTCATTGGGCACATACACCTTATGCCACTCCGGCGTTAATAATAAACGCCTTTACCGAATCGTTTATTTTTCCGATTCCGCCTGACGTATTGCTGATCGGTTTGGCGGTATCAAGAAGAAAACGGGCTATTTTGTATGCTCTATATGCTAGTATAGCTTCTGTTGTAGGCGGTATTATCGGATACTACATAGGCTCTATTTTGATGGATGCGATAGGTTGGCCGATAGTGAAGTTTTATCATCAGGAAAAATTGTTTGAGGATTTGCTTTCTATGTTCCGTCAGAACAGTTTTTTTGCTGTTTTGATTGCGGCTGTGACACCTATTCCCTACAAAATATTCACTATAGCGGCGGGTGCTAGTAAAAGTCTGTTTTTAACGTTTATGGCGGCATCTGTGATAGGCAGGTCGGCACGGTTTTTTGCTTTAGGTATACTGATATATATCTTTGGTGAAAAAATAAAAGTTTTTATAGATAAA
>CAZFUR010000150.1:0-5720 GCA_964522245.1 uncultured bacterium
GCAAGGTTTATCGTTATGGCACATGCCATAGCTAGGGGCGATTATGACAGGATTATATCGGAACAGTATCATCCCATGTATTCGTGTTTGATTTATCTGGCCGGTTTTTTATCGAAAGACTGGATTGTTGCGGCGAAATTTGTAGCTATTGTCATGGGAACGCTTACGGTAATACCGCTTTTTTTGATTACACGTCGTCTGTTTAACGATAAAATCGCCAAAATTACCGTGTTTATCTATGCGCTCCATCCCTATGCGGTAAGGTTTTCTGCGGATGCGCTATCGGAATCGACATATATTTTCTTTCTGCTTTTTGCTGTATGGGCGATGTTTGGTTGTGTTGCGGGACAAAAAAAGATTTTTATGGCTGTATTAGCTGGTCTTTTTACAGGGTTTGCTTATCTGACCCGTCCCGAGGGAGTGGGTGTTTTGGGTATGGCGTTTGTTTTTGTGCCTTTTTTCTCTTCGGTAAACAAGGTAAAGAAAATAGTCCTTTGTCTTTTAATACTGTTTAGTTTTACATTGGTGAGTGCTCCTTATATCGGTCTTATAAAAAGTAAAACGGGGGAGTGGAGAATCACGACGAAGAAATCTATCAGAAGTTTTATTCCGTGGTTGGAGAATAAACAACCTTTTGCGGCAACACCACAAATAGAGCAGATTAATTATACGGATTCATCAAATAAGAAAGAAAAAAAAGACGGTAATTTAAAAAAAGCTATCGGTATGTTGAACACCTTTGTTAAGGCTTGTCATCCGATACTGCTGGTGTTTTTATTGATCGGACTCTTTTTTTGCGTGAAAGATTTGCGTGGTAGTAGCAAACTAATGGCATGTATGATTTTTATGTTATCGCTGTTGTACCTATATGTTCTCTATAAGTTGTCGTTAAAACATTATGTCAGTAAAAGGCATGCCTTGCCTGTTGTTATGTTGTTGTTGCCGTTTGTAGGGAGTGGAATCAATTATGTAGGGTCATTATTAGAACGGTTTAAATCTAAATCGACGTTGATTATACTTATACTTTTGGCGGTTGTCTTGTCGTTGAAAACATTCAGACCACAAAGAGCTAAGAAAAGATATATTAAAGAATTAGCTAACTGGATTATCATTAACGGTGATAAAAAATCGACATATATTGTCGATGACGCTAGGATACCTTTTTACGCAAACGTTAAGTTTGAGATATTGCCCTCGCTGAGGCTTGATTTTGCAAAGGTGAATAGGTCATTTTCTGCCCGATACCTGCTTGTTTCAAGAGAAAGTGCCCGGACCAAAGTAGCGGATTTGGATAAATTACTGAAGGCTCATAAGCTAAAACTAAAATCGATATATAAATATACCGATAACAAAACTGTGGCTGTAGAATACTATCTTTATGAATATTTTGGCTAAAAAATAAGTCGGATATAACAGATTGTTATTTACTGCCCACAAAAAAGGAGAACGATGATGAAAAGGTTTTTAAAAGGGATAATTTTTTCGTTGATATTGACGTCGATGGCTGCTGCTCAGTCCAGTAAACACGAAAAAATAGCAGATTTGAATCAGCTGTTCAACCGTTGTAACTGGAGAATTCGGAGGATAAATTCCATAGTTAGTAAATGGCCTAGTGATAATGATTACAGATTGGTTATTTATGAGTTGGAAAAGTTATCCGCCTTGGTTCAAATTGCGCAAGACGATTTTGAACCCGAAACAGGCAAAGAGAAGTTTACTGAGGTTTCCGAATCCCTCAAAGAGACTTGTGCTAAAATGATAGGCGACTCAAAAAATAAAAATCACGAACAACTCAAACAAAATACGAATAGTTTGTTTAAAGAATATACGGAGTTTAAACTTAGATTGCAAGATAAACCTATACGGCAGACAACGGAAGAATGATAATAAAATATGGAAAATAACAATGTTTTTCACACCTCTGACACAGGTGTTCTAAAGCTGATAGGTAAAGATTTAGGCGACTACCATATAATTCGCCTTATTGCGCGAGGCGGTATGGGGGTGGTCTACGAGGCGGAGCAGATTTCTCTTAATAGGAAGGTTGCTCTAAAACTTTTGCCTAACGATCTTGTAAACGAGTTTATTTCTCCGGAGAGATTCCAGCATGAAGCGCAAGCGGTCGCTAATCTGCAACATCCTAATATAGTTCAAGTTTATCAATTTTCCGAATGGCAAGGCACATATTTTTTCGCAATGGAATTTATAGAGGGTAAAACCTTAGAAGAGTTATTGCGGATAAAACGCAATGCTTTAGACGAAGAAGATAAAATGCCCCTAGTTTGGAGCGTAGATATAATTATTCAGGTTTTAAAAGCACTGGATTACGCACATAATAAAGGAGTGATACACAGAGATATAAAACCTGCAAATATTATGTTGGATGTCTCTGGTCGAGTTTTTATAACGGATTTCGGTTTAGCGAAACGGATTGATATTGAGAAGATGGAATCTGAGCAGATTACGGCAGGCACGCCTGAGTATATGTCTCCTGAGCAGGCAAACGGTGAACAACTGGATGGTCGGTCGGATATATATTCAACGGGGTTGGTTATGTATGAAATGTTAACAGGGGATACTCCATATCAAGGGAGTAGTCCGGTTAGCATAATAGCCAATAGAATAGTGAAAGAGAGTGTTCGTCGACCGAGCGAGTTCAATCCTGATATACCGTCTGAGATTGAGCGGATAATATTAAGATCCGTCACTACACAGAAGACACAAAGGTATCAAAGTGCGCAAGAGATGTCTGCGGCTTTGGAAAAATATCGTGCCGAGTCGCAGATATCGGAGATTGTAAAAACAGCTACCAATAAAGAGAAAGCCCGTGCCAGAGCGGAGATAGAAAAAGAGAAAGAAAAAGCTCAATCGGTCATTATGGAAGAGAAGATAAGAGCAAATTTGCAACTTTCTCAAGGCAAAAAAGAGATAAAACAAGTAGAAATATTAAGATTATTGAAAATTTCCGCCAAGGCGATTGTTTTTGTGAGTATAGTGTATTTGATGTTGTTTTTGATATACGAGACCAATTTGGAAGAAGATAGAATCAGAAAAGAAATAGCTCATCAGATTGTTGAGGAAAACCAAACAAAAAAAGCAGAAGATCTTATTTCGGAGAAATCACCGGAACTATCCGATACGGAAGAGACCAAAATACCGGAATCACTGGTTGTTGAGTCCAAATCAATACCTGATGTATCGACCGAATCAAAAAATGAGAACCCTCAAAAGAGTAAAGATGGGTTGACTCAGAAAGATACGGATTGGATACGTACTCAGTTTCAACTTGGTAAAAACTATGAGTTTGTGGATAGAAAAGATCTTGCCGTAGAATCCTATATGAAAATCATAAAAAAATATCCCGACTCAAAATATGCCAAATACGCTCGTCAAAATATCAGAAGTATATCGGAATAATTAAACATTTTCTTCAGGAGGGGTGTCTTTTTTCTCAGCGGCAGATTCTTCTTGTGGGTTTTCGTCGGTTAAGGTTTGATCCGTCGGTTTCTTGCCTTCCATTAGTTCGAGGAAATCTTCTTTTTCCAGAATTTCCTTTTCCAGCAAAGTTTTGGCGATGAGGTCTAGTTTCCCTCGCTGAGAAGAGATTATTTTTTTTGCCGTATGGTATGCGTTGTTGACGGTATTGCGTATTTCGTCGTCTATTTCCCGGATGGTTTCATCGCTGTGAGTTTTGTCGTTGCGGGTGATATATTTTCCTAAAAACGCTTGGTGTTCTGAAGAACCGTAAGTTAAAGGACCGAGTTTTTTGCTCATTCCGTATACGCAGACTATTTTTCTGGCTATTATGGTTGCTCGTTCAATATCGTTTTGTGCTCCTGTGGATATTTCTCCGAAAACTTCTTCTTCGGCGGCGCGTCCTCCCATAATTCCTGCAAGTTCAGACATAAGTTCTTTGTGGTTTTTCAAATACCGGTCTTCTGTGGGCATATGCATTGTAAATCCCAATGCTCCGTATCCGCGGGGGATGATGGAAATTTTGTGTACAGGGTTGGCGTCGGGACAGTTGTATATAACTAGCGCATGACCTGCTTCGTGAAAAGCGATGATCTGTTTTTCTTTTTCATTGATCAGTCTTGATTTGCGTTCAGGACCTGCTACGACTCTATCGATTGCTTCTTCAAAATCGTCCATTCCGATTTTTTTCTTATTTTTTCTAGCGGCTAAAAGAGCGGCTTCGTTGACGGCGTTGGCTATATCGGCACCGGTGAATCCGGGTGTGCGTTGCGCGATTACGGGAATGGATATTTTCTCATCAAGGGGTTTGCCCTTGACGTGTACATTGATTATCTCTTCTCGTTCCTTTACATCAGGGGCATCAATGACGATTTGTCGATCGAATCTACCCGGTCTTAACAGTGCCGCATCCAGAACGTCAGGACGGTTGGTTGCGGCGATGACTATGACGCTACAGTTCTCTTCAAACCCATCCATCTCAACAAGGAGTTGGTTTAAGGTTTGTTCCCGTTCATCGTGCCCTCCGCCAAGTCCTGCGCCTCTTTGTCTGCCCACGGCGTCTATTTCATCGATAAAGATGATACACGGTGATTTTGTTTTAGCTTGTAAAAACAGGTCTCTTACTCTGGATGCTCCAACTCCTACGAACATCTCTACAAAATCTGAACCGCTGATGGAGAAAAAAGGCACGTTCGCTTCGCCCGCAACTGCCCTCGCGAGCAATGTTTTACCTGTCCCCGGAGGTCCGACCAGTAAAACTCCCGACGGAATCTTTCCACCTAGGCTTTGGAACTTTTCAGGTGTTTTCAGGTACTCTATAATTTCTTGTATTTCTTCTTTTGCTTCTTTGCATCCGGCAACGTCCTTAAAATTTGTTTTTGTATCTTTCTCCGCATAGACTTTCGCACGTGTTTTGCCAAACGATAAAACGGACGAGCCTGTTTTATCCATTTGACGTGTGATAAAAATCCATAAAACAATCATCAAGCCGATCGGTATAAGCCATGTAAAAATAAATTGGGTGAATTTACTTTCTCTTATCCCTCTGTATTTGATCGAATGAGCATCAAGAGATGCGACTAAACCGGGGTCGGGGATAGGTATAGTTATAAATGGAGAATTATTATCGAGTTTTCCCACTATTTTCTCGGGGAATATGGTTACGTCTTTGATTCTTTCTTGTTCAATCAGGTTTTTAAATTCACTGTAAGGAATCTTACTTTCAGGGGTAATTTGGGTCAGGAACTGAAAAATAAATAGAACCCCTATCAACACAAGAAACACCCACAAAGGGAACCCTTTGTTTTTTTGTTTTTTTGTCGGAACATTCTTCTTATTGGGTGTTGTCTTTTTCATTATCTATCCCCTGTTTGGAACTATTTTTACACTAGAAACAAAATCTAACATTTTTCTTTCTGTAAAGTCAATGTATGACTAAAAAATTGTGAATATAATGATGTTTTAATCAAAAATCAGAATAAATATGTAGTCATCGTCAACCTTTATCTAAAAAGATTCTTATAAAAACTTATTGACTGGAATTCTTTTTTATATATAATTTAGCATTAATTTGGTGCCGGGATAGCTCAGTCGGTAGAGCAACGGACTGAAAATCCGTGTGTGGTCAGTTCGATTCTGACTCCCGGCACCATTTTTCTTGCCTTGAAGTAGCCTTAAATCATATCCTTTATTCTACGACATGTTTTCTATCAATGGGTGGCTTATGTTGCATATATTGTACGAAA
>CAZFUR010000151.1:0-5714 GCA_964522245.1 uncultured bacterium
TTGATTTATCCTCTATCCTATTATCTGAACGATTATCTTGCTTGACCGAGGGTTTTTAAAAAATACCGCCCCCTATAACAACACTTTTTAAACCGGACCGACACCGCCACCCAAAGAATACCGCCAACACGAGTGCCCGTTCCGTCAGTCTCTATACAGATATTATCGACTGAAACAGCTATCGGTTTAATTATTCACCAAATAACTCTACTTTTTTATCCAACAATATCCGATACGTATCTTCTAGTGCCTGCGGCACGACTCTAGTGTCCGACAAAACAGGCATAAAATTGGTATCTCCATTCCATCTTGGCACAATATGCATATGAATATGATCGACAATACCCGCCCCCGCCACCTTGCCGTTATTTATTCCCAAATTAAATCCTTCAGGACGCATAACATCGGTTATTATTTTCTGACAATCTACCGTCAATTCCATGACTTCAGCCATCACTTTTTTAGATAAAACGCTCAAGTCACCGGTATGTTCATTTGGCGCAACCATCAGATGTCCGCTATTATAAGGGAACTTATTGATCATGGCAAAACAGTTTTTACGTCTTATCAAAACTTGATGTTTTGTGTCATCCTCAGATTTCAAAGCGTTACAGAAAATACAGCCTTCCTGTTGTTCGTTATCCAGAATATATTTTATTCTCCACGGTGCCCATATCTGACGCATACCGATTCTCCTTGCGATTATTATATCATTATAATTTCAGATTCTATGTCGCGATCATCATCAATAAACAGAAATCCAAACGAACATTGAGGGGCAAAACGCCTATCGGTGGCAGAGCCCGGATTAAAAAACAATTTTTGTTTAAAAAAAGATTTCTCGGGACAATGAGTATGACCAAAAACAATACAATCCACCTTATCGTATTCAAAAACCTTATAAATTCTTTTTTTGATATTTACGGGTGATCCGCCACCGTGTATCACACCTATACGCCTGCCCCCGATTTCAACGATCCTTTTCTCAGGTAACATCTTTCTCAATCTGCCCCCATCCATGTTACCACACACCGCATAAACCGGAGCGATTCGCTCCAACTGCTCAATAACGCCTCCGTCCGTGATATCGCCTGCATGGATAATACAATCCGCACGTTCGAATCCATACAAAATTTCCATCGGAATGCTCGCAGACCTCTCAGGGATATGAGTATCGGATAAAACACCTATAGTAATCATATTCAAACAACCTTATTTTCCATCAGTTCCGTGTAAAGATTCTCTAGAGATCCAATCATTTTTTGTTTGGAAAAACCTATTTTAATTTTATTTTTAGCGTTATTCCCCAAAAAAACTCTCAAGTTTTCGTCTTGCATAAGTTTTCTGAGAACTTTTTCTAGTTGACCGATATTTTTCGCTTCAACAAGCAAACCGTCCTTCTGGTCCTCTATAAGCTCCGCAACACCGCCAACACTTGTCGCAATACAAGGTAATCCGCAAGACATAGCCTCCATCAAAGCCACAGGCAACCCCTCCCACAACGAAGGCAAAACGAAAATATCCGTTTTAGCAAGATACACATCCACAGATTTCCGGTACCCCTCAAAAAACAGCCTATCCCGCAAACCAAGTTTCCCCGCCAGTTGCTCCAGAAAAAACCTCTCCGACCCATCACCCACAATAAACAGGTCAAAATCAATATCCTTGATTCTAGAGAGAGCCTCAAGCAGATATTTATGCCCCTTTTTTAAGGTTAAACTAGCAATAACCGTCAAGGCTAATTTTTCTCTTGTGCCATTTTTTTTGTCCATATTTAACAGATCAACCCCGTTATAAATGGTAACTATATTATCAGGTTTCAATCCGACAGATTCCACCAGAAAATCTCTACCCGCTTTTGAATTTGACACTATCTTATCGGCAAACCGATATGTCATCCTATCTAAAAAGTTATGATACCATCTTCGCCATAGATCGACGTTTCTCTGACCCGATACGATTATCGGAACAGATACAATCTTGCCTATAATCCGTCCCAAGATATTGGCGTGAAAAAGATATGTATGCAAAATATCTATATCCATTTTTCTCAGTAAAAACAGTAATCTAACCACCGCCGAGAGATCCCATTTGCTACACATATTCACACTTTTATAATTGATATTTTGTTGTGCGCATATTTTCTCTAGTTCGCCGCCTCCGATTAGAGTAACAACCGTCAATTCAAATCGTTCCTTATTGATCCCGTCAGACAACTGCGCAATCATCCGTTCAGTTCCCCCCATTGCGGAATCGGTAGTTAAGTGAACAAGATGAATTTTCTTAGATATTTTAGACATTATTCTGTTTCGCCCAAATAGACCATGTTAACAGATTCCATATCTGTCTGGTATAATCGCCCTTGCCGTTTTGGTGCAAAGAAACGATTTCTTTCAGCTTACTATTTTTTACAAAAGGAGTTTTATCCAAAAAATCCCCATGCAAAAATTTTGATACCGTTCGTTCATCTTTCAACCATTGTTTTACAGGCAAAGTAAACCCATGTTTCGGGCGTGATGTGATAATATTGGGCAAAATACCCGTAAACATTTTTCTCAAAATATATTTAGAATCTTTGTTTCTGATCTTCAGTTTCATAGGCACCCTCATAGCTAGCTGAACAAAATTAGAATCCAGAAACGGAACTCTCGCCTCTAATCCATGAGCCATACTCAACTTATCCACCTTCATCAAAAGGTTTTCAGGCAGATAATAAAAAAGATCCCACAATATAGATTTTCCCACCAATGAAGTTTTAAATTTGTCCAAACTACCCGGCAAGCGGAACAACAATTTGCGATAATCCTCAAAAAAGATTTCTTTTTCTTCTTCGAGAAAAACCTTATCCCACAACACCGCTTTTTCTATCGAGTTTGGCATTGCAAGAAGACCGATTAATTTCATCATTCTTCTATCATTTTTATATAACTTTCCAAAAAATTTTAAAAATCCCAAACCAACCGATGGAATCATCCGTAATTTACGATATTTATCGTATCCACCAAAAAGCTCATCCGCTCCCTCGCCTGATAAAATTACTTTGACGTTACGAGACGCCTGTTTAAAAATGAGGTATGATGGAATCAACGCCCTATCGGCGATAGGCTCATCCATCTGACAGACTACCTCGTCTAAAACATCAATACAGTTTTCTTTGACATCTAAAACAGTATGGTCTGTTTTGAAATGCTTAGATACAATTTTGCTGTAACGATTCTCATCGTAATCCTCCATTCCCCTAAAAGAAACTGAAAACGTTGGGATATCCGATCTTCCGATCATAGCAAGTGCGGCAACGATACTACTTGAATCCAAACCGCCACTCAATAAAACCCCCAAAGGCATATCGCTCATAAGCCTCTTTTCCACCGACTCGATAAAAGAATTTTTCAGAAGAGATATCCATTTTGACTCAGACATTGAACGTGTTGATGGTAATTTATCCAACAAAAACCAGTACGAATCGAGATCAATGTCGCCATTTTTAAAAACAAGCATATGTGCGGGCGGAAGTTTATAGATATTTTTAAAAATTGTTGATGGATAAGGTATATAATTTAACGAAAAATACGCCCCTAAAGATTTTTGGTCTATCTCTCTCGAAACGTCAGGATGTTCAGAAATAGCCTTAATCTCCGAGGCAAAAATCAGATCACCGTCTTTATGGTAATAGTACAAAGGTTTAACCCCGACTCGATCTCTCACCAGAACAAGTTTTTTCTTATTTTTGTCCCAAATGACTATAGCAAACATACCATCCAAAAAAGCTGCAAAATTCAAACCTTTTTCTTCGTAAAGATGAGCTATCACCTCAGCATCGGATTTAGATTTAAAAATATGCCCCTTCTCTTTAAGTTCTGTTCTTAGAGAATCGTGGTTATATATTTCTCCATTACACAAAACGACCACGGAATTGTCTTCGTTAAAAAACGGTTGATGCCCTAGTTGCGGATCGATAATGCTCAATCTTTTAAATCCAAGATTGATTTCTGAATCAGAATAAACCCCTTCATCATCAGGACCACGATGAGCTATTTTTTTCATCATAGCCTGAATAATTTCAGTCGACCTATTTTTTTTAGATATAAAACCGGCTATTCCGCACATTTATTCAAATAACACTTTTTTATAGATTTCCATAGTCTGCTCCGCAGTTTTGTGCCACGAAAAGTTTTTCACATGTTTCAGTCCCTTCTGACAAAACCTATCTGATAACTCTTTATCGTTCAAGAAGATAGATATTTTCTCAGCTATATCCACCTCGTTATCCGGATCAAAGAACATTGCGTTTTCGCCACAAACATCATGCCCCCACGGTCTATCGCTCACAAGAACGGGCGTGGCACAAGACATCGCCTCCAAGACAGTTATTCCAAACCCCTCATATACAGACGGCAACACAAACATTGTCGCCGCATTATAAAAAGCAACTAACTTCTCATCATCCACATACCCCATCAGCTTGACAAAATCTTTTACTTTTTCATCATATATCAGTTCTCTTCGCCTGAGATAGTGTCCTCCCTTAGATTTCTTATATTCACCTATTATCACCAATTTTATATCTCTTGCGCATCTTTGCCTGACTATCTCAAGCGCTTTGATCAGATTGTCTATATTTTTTCTTCGATCTATTCCGCCTACAAACAGAATAAATTCCATATCTATATCAAAATGTTCCTGTATTTTGAATCCGGATATAACCTTATATATATCACCGCAAGATAAAGGAATCGCCGCCACACGATCAGGCGGTAGATCAAAATAATCTTCTATATCGTTTTTTGATGTTTTTGAATCTGTGATTATCTGTCTGGATACTTTTTTGATAGCAAAATAGATAAATTTAATCAAAACAATCATTCTAAACGACATTAATTTTTTCTCTTTAAAAAGAACACAACTTATATCGTGTAGAGTTACCACCGTCGGTTTCCACGCAACCAACCAAACAGAGTTATCGGGAAAATGGAAAACATCTATTTTGTCCCTAAATACTCTCAACGGTAGAGAAACATTTCTCCAAAAAAATGTTTTTATTCGATTGGGGATTATTCTGACGGTTACTTTCCCAAACCTATCAAATTCCCGCAATGGTTTATCAGTATACAGAAAAAGATGAAAATCACCGTCTTGTTGAGCAAGACTTTCCACCAACTGACGCAGATAACTCTCAAATCCCCGTCTGTTACGATTAAGAATTATAGCCGAAATACCTATATTCATTGTCATTTTTCGTGCGAAAGCTCCTTATAGATTTTGTCTATTCTATCAACATACTCTTCCGTGGAGAAATATTTTTTTGCTCTCTCCCATCCCGCCTTACCGTATCTTCGACGCAACATAGGGTCATAATACAACTGAATGATAGCCTCCGCCAACTCCCTCGGATTATCCGGCGATACAAGAATTCCTGTTTGATTATTAACTACAATTTCCGGAGCACCTCCCGCATAAACCGACACAACCGGAATCCCCAACGCCATAGCTTCAATAATCACCCTGCCGAAAGGTTCCGCATTAGATGTTAACACCAAAACATCCATCTCTTTAAGAAACAATTTTGAGTTTGTTCTAAACCCGATAAATTTAACTTTATCCTCTAACTTCATAGTTTTATGTTTCTTCAAAAGCCGATCTTTATACGCCAAATCCAGACTCATCTGAGCACTGTTAGACGAAACGCAATCGCCGACTACAACACCTTGAAGATT
>CAZFUR010000152.1:0-5620 GCA_964522245.1 uncultured bacterium
ATGCGAAGCCGAGGTCGAGGGCTTCTTTATCGTGTATTGTCAGAAGTTGACCTTTTTTTACGATTGTTGTCGTTTTGTAAACGGTAGATTTTTCATGATCGGTCATCTCAGAATACTGATCTGCGCTTAAAAAGTCTGATCTGCCGTTTCGGTAGATAATTTTTAATACCTCTATATCGGCGGTTACCATTGATTCGGCAAGTATTGGGGAGTAACCGTTATGACTGGCGAGTTTGCGAAATTCTGCTCTAAGTGGAGATTGAAATTTTTCCCCTAGCATTTGGACGCCTTTATTTGTCATGGAGATGGGTGCGCAGTCTCCTATGGTTGTGTTTTCCTTCATTACTATCTCGTCACACGATAGCGCAATCAGGGCTCCGGCGGATATCGCTTTGACCGATACGTATGCGATTGTGTGAATCGAGTCGATATTTGTAATTATTTGTGATATCTCTAACGCTGAGTCAACTCTGCCTCCGAATGTATCTATATCGAATATAATTGATGTGGCTTTTCTATCTTTTGCTATTTCCGTAGACCGCTTTGTTACGCTGAGCATGGCATAATCTACTTCACCGTGCAGTTGTATGACGGCACATACCGCAGAAGATGAATCTGTTGTTTGTGGTGTAGACACGGAAAGGAACGGGATTAATAGAAGGAGTATAGTTGTGCAGAAAAGTTTTTTTTTACACATTGGTCGACCGGGTTTAAGATATTTGAGTAAATATTAGTGACTGATTCGGACTAAGGATATCACAACGGTAAAAAATTATCAACTTCAATATAGGTTGGGGGGTGGAGCATCGGAAGTGTTGGTTTTTCATTTATCTAAAATCTTGGGTAGAAATGTAATATTTTCCGTCAAAGGCTGTTCCTGTTCCAGCTTCATCAAAAAATTTATTGAGGATATTTTTCCTGTGTGGTGGGCTGGACATCCACATTCTGACCTGATTTCTAGCGATGCTTTCGGAGGTATTGTCTACGAAGATATTTTTCTTGTTGGAAATTTTTCCCGTCGGTAATTTTCCTATATTCTCTGCTACTCCGATAAGATAGTTATTGGGGGATATCAGTTTTTTATCGAATCCGAATTTCATTGCCCTTTGCGCCGGACCTTGTTTATCCGGGTTGATGTGAGAAAAGAATTGCCTCTTTGCCATATCATTACTGTGTTGTTTTGCCAGCGTATCCAAGTTGGAGTTGTCTTTGAGTGGGGTTATCCCACAAGAGATACGTTGCCTATTGACCTCTAAAAAAATCAAATGTTCTATTTCTGATACGTTCGGGACGGTATTTCGTTCTTTACTCATTGAAAAACCGATTTTGATTGAAGTAGACAATAGTATGATTAAATATATAAAAAATATTTTTCTATTGAACATGATTTAACCCTCCAAACTGTCATCATATTTTCTTTTTTGACGATGTTAAACTAATAGAAGATAAAAATAAATCTATTTGTATGCAAATATAAACTTTAAATAAATCTATTTTTGCCGAAATAAATAGTAAAAATACAATAATCATTTAAAAACTGTTAGGGTACTCCATTTTGTTTAGACGAATTAAGACGACTTTTTTAGTTTATGTTGGAGCATTGATTGTTTGTGGGATGATGTTATCCACGATTTTTTCCTACACGATTTCCAAAAAATCTATGACGAAAATGATAGAAGATCGGTATGCCAGAGTTGTTCATTCCCTCACTGATACTGTAACGATGTGGGTTCATTCGATATTGCTAACCTGTTCGGATTGGAGTGAGCAGGATGTTTTTATCGCTGTTCTCAAGGATTTTCCTCAAAGAGATACTAGGCACGATTCTGCCAATAAGGTTCTTGAGAAATATAGAAAACATTATGATTTTTATGAAAGTATCAACATCCTTGATCTAGACGGGAAGACGGTTTGTTCGTCTGAAGAAAAACTTATAGGTAAGAGCAATGTTATTGATAAATTATTTTTTGAGGAAGCGATAGATTTAAACAAACATATTTCCAGTATTTTTAAGAGTGAATATACGGGAAAATATGTTATTGCGATTGCGGTTCCGGTATTTATTGATTTCGACAAAAAAGGTGTTCTTTTGGGTATAATTAATTTAAAAAAGATGTCGGATTTGTTTATTTCCAGCTCAAAAATAGGTAAGACAGGATACTGCTACATAGTTGATAAGGACGGAAACGTATTGGCTCATCCGATAGAAAAGAAAATAGGGAATATGAATTTGTTTGCCTATGCGCCCGGCAGGGAAATAATGAGTAAAAAAGAAGGGTTTATGTCGTATAGTACGGATGGTGTCAAAAAGATGATTTTTTTCCGAAGAGACGATTATTTAGATTGGGTGGTGGTTGCTGGTGCTCCCACAAAAGAGATATTCGCTTCTGTCAACTGGGTTGGTTTCGTGAATATTATGAACACATTATTTTTTATTGTGATAGCTGTAGTTGGTGTAGCGGTTTTGTATAATCGAGTGATAGCTAAGCAAATAAAGAACTTAATTTCCGGCATATCGAAGTACGGCAAAACCAAAGAACGGTTTAGAATGGAGGAAACTTTTTTTGAAGAGTTTAATGAAATTGCCATATCGTTTAACAGGATGGCTGATAATCTTGAGCATTCTATGGTTTCTATAGAAGATCTTGAACTGTCTCAGAAACGTTTTGAAGATGTAGTCGAGGCGACAGGTGACTGGATATGGGAGTTGGATCCGAAGGGTAGATATACTTACTCTAGTGGGATGGTAAAAAGAGTATTAGGTTATTCTCCCGAAGAAATAATAGGTAAATATTGTTATGAGTTTTTTGATGAGAGTACTGAAGAAGCGAAATTCCAAAAAGCGGTGTACGAGATTTTTGCTAGAAACCAGAAGAAAATAAGTTTCAGAAATAGACTAGTAAAGAAGAATGGGGATATTGTTGTTGTTGAGACTAATGGTGTGGCTATTTTCAATGCGGAAAATAAAATTATAGGCTATAGGGGAGTCGATCGTGATATCACAAAACGTGTTGAAGAGGAAGAAGAAAGAATTTTGTTGGAAAAAGATTTACAGCAGTCAAAAAAACTTGAGTCTATAGGGACCTTGGCGGCAGGTATTGCGCATGAGATAAATACACCTATTCAGTTTATTGGTGATAACATACATTTTTTGGGCGATGCTCTTGACGATTTATTCAAGTTAATAAATAATTTTGGTGGTCTTTTATGTTTGGTCGCCAAAGAGTGCGAAAAAAGAGATCTCATAGAGACAAAAGAGAAATATGAGAACGAAATTGATCTAGGTTTTCTTGAAAATGAGGTTCCCGAATGTATACATCAGACGGAAGACGGTTTAGATAGAGTATCTAAGATAGTGAACGCTATGAAATCGTTTTCTCACATTTCAGATGAGAAAAAACAGCTTGCCGATATTAATAAAGCGATAGAATCAGCCGTGATAGTTTCGTCTAACGAGTGGAAATATTCCGCTGAAATAAAGATGAATTTTGATGAACAATTACCGTTGGTTAACTGTTTTGTGGGTGATATTAATCAGGTTATCATGAATATGATTCTGAACGCTACTCATTCGATAGAGGATATGCACTCTGATAGCAAAGGAACAATCACTATTTCCACTTGTTGTAAAGAAGACAAAGCGGTTGTTATATCTGTGAGTGATACAGGTAAAGGTATTCCTGAAGATATACAAGACAAAATTTTTCTTCCTTTTTTCACGACTAAAGAGGTTGGTAAAGGGACAGGTCAAGGTTTATCAATGGCGTATGCAATCATCGTTGAAAAACATGGTGGTAAGCTAACTTTTGAATCGACCCTCAATAAAGGAACAACTTTTTTTATTGAGTTGCCTCTCTCAAATTCAAAAACGACAACATAAAATAGATATTTATTTTTGTGATTAGTGCATGAATGTTGTATAATCCGCAAGAAGATACGGAAATGTTGATTCTTTACCGAAGGATTTGAAATGAATTTTGAGGAGACAAAATTAAAAGGTGCGTTTATTTTGGAACCGAAACGTTTTCAAGACAACAGAGGTTTTTTGTCAGTCGGTTTCAATAAAGAAGAGTTTGATAAGAGGAGTTTAGATTCGCAAATATCCCAATGCAATATATCCTATAACCTGAAGAAGGGGACATTGAGGGGTATGCATTACCAAAAAAGTCCTCATGAAGAAGTAAAAATAGTCATCTGTCCGAAGGGGGCTATTTTTGATGTGATTATAGATTTGCGTCCTGAATCCCCAACTTTTTGCCAATGGGTTGGCGTTGAGTTGTCAGAGGACAATTTTAAGATGATCTATATCCCGAAAGGTTTTGCCCATGGTTTTCAAACCTTAAAAGATGATACAGTTGTCTATTATCATGTTTCGGAATACTATCATCCCGAATCCGCCTGCGGTGTAAGATGGAACGATAAGGCATTTGGTATAAAATGGCAAATTCCCGTATCAGAGATGTCACAAAGAGATCTGTCTCATCCTGATTTTCAAAATAGACAGCCGATTACTTAATTATCACCTTATGAGATCCTTTTTCCAGACGACCTATAAGATAGTGATCGGTGTCGGATTTTTCTAAATAGTTGCAAACTTTTTCAGATTCATTCTTATCAACGATAAACACAAGACCTATTCCCATATTAAATACACGGAACATTTCGTTTTTATCTATATTCCCTGTTTTCTGTATAATCTCAAAAATAGGTAATACAGACCAAGCTGTAGTATCGATGACTGCGTTTATATCAGATGGCAGTACACGTGGCAGGTTATCTATCAGTCCGCCACCCGTGATATGTGCCATACCCAATATATCAAAACGAGAACAGAGGTCTTGAATGGTTTTTCCGTAACATTTATGCGGTATAAGCAATTCGTCACCGATAGATTGAGTCAGTCCGTCGGGGATATCCGATAGAGAGAACGCGCCGCTGTCTAGGAGTACTTTTCTGGCTAAAGAGTATCCGTTTGTGTGCAAGCTGACCGACGGCAACCCGATCAACAGATTGTCCTCGGAGATATCTTTGCCCGATATGATATTATCTTTTTCCATAATACCTACGATTGTGCCAACCAGATCGAATTCGTTTTCGCAGTAGACGTTGGGCATTTCCGCCGTTTCCCCGCCTAGCAGAACACAACCTTCTTCCTCGCATACAGATAATATTCCGGCTATAATTTTATCTACAAGATTAGCGTCCAGTTTGCTGATACCTATATAATCCAAAAAGAACAGAGGTTTTGCGCCTTGCACGGCGATATCGTTAATGCAGTGTGATACGATATCCCTGCCTATACCCTCATATTTCCCTAGCGCAGATGCGATTTTAACTTTTGTGCCGACGCCGTCAGTGCTCGATACCATGACAGGTTGTTTATATCCCATGCTTGAGATATCGATTATTCCTCCGAATCCGCCTATTCCCGAAAGTACATTTTTTGAGACGGTATTTTTCATTCTTTCTTTGATATGGTTTACAGCTTTTATACCTTCGTCGATGTCCACTCCGGCATCTTTGTACGTCATCGGTTGTTTATTTATATCCATGTCATTTAATCCTATTATAATTGAACAGTGGTATTATTTTTTTCAAGAGCTTCTTTGAATGTGCAACC
>CAZFUR010000153.1:0-5618 GCA_964522245.1 uncultured bacterium
TAACACTCAGCACTTTATCTGCAGTCACACCGTCATATTTCACTTTTCTAAGAACTATATTGCCTCTTTGTCCGGTAGAATCAAGATTATATACCCAATGAACAAGGTTAACTCCATCGTTTTCCACAACAACATCGCCGTAATTTTCGTTTTCAAAACCGTAAGAAGACAACGACTGAAAAAAGTCCGACTCTCTATATTGATGGGACTGAACGGTTCCCGTAACATTTTCTTTTGAATCTTTTGAGTATGAGAAATGAGTGACAAAACCGTTTGTGTCTACAATAGCGATAACATCACCCTGTCTGTTGTAACGACGAGTAGTGGTGATTGTATACCCCGCACCGATCTCCCTTCGTATCAAAGCTCTCATTTCTCCTGACGGATCAATTTCGTACTCATATTCCAGAATTTTTCTCTCCGTACCGCCCGCACCGATTGTTTTTTCAGAAAGAATCCTGCCATCGTTATCTATCTGCCTGACTATTTTCAGATCAGGATAAAGCGAATTCAGCTCTTCATTTCTTATCTGAAACCCTTTTTCGCTAAAAATCCTGTTAAAACTTCTTACCGTTCCGTTTTTATCCGTGAAAGCAAGGATATTTTTCTCCGTATCAAATCTTCTAACCAAAATACCCAAACTTTGTCCGTCAGATGAAAACGACGTTTCATAACTTTGATACAGATTACCCAATTGATCGTTCTGATAAGTATAATAAAATCTATTGCCATTGCGATCAGTCATGCTGATCAGATTACTATTCGAGTCATACCCCCTGACTATTTCACCGCCAATTGAACCACCGGAGACATATTCCGTTCTCTCTATTATAGAATCTTCCAGAATTTCATAGGTAGTAATTTTGTCACCGAACTTTTCCCATATCGTCCTAAAATTACTGTTATACGCTTTTATTCTTTTATAATTCGGGTATTCAGGTCTGGTTTCTATGGAAATATTTCTGTTAACACCGTCAATTTCCGTCTCGTCGTATTGAAAGTTACGTATATTTCCGTTCCAATTTATGCTTAACAACAAACCTTGCGCAATCAACTGGTCATCTGTGGTTTCAGGATTTACAGAAGAAACACCCGGTTTCAAAGTCCTCATAATTGTCATTTCGTTAAAAACCAGGTCCCCCGCAACATCCGTATTTACATGACTTCTCTTTTCGATGTAATAATCTATGTCGACAGTTTTGTAATCCTTGACCATTCTAGTCGGTCCGGAAAACATATTTGTATCCATAACAGAATCGTTATCCCTATCTTCAACGATTTCAGTATCTAGGATTCCGTTTTGCAACACATCCTCATTGATGTGGGCATCTAGAGTACAGTTAAGATTGACATCCTCGTTTATATGTAGATCAAGTTGACCGTTACCGTTCAGGTCTTCGCCCGGATCAAGTACACCGTCGTTATCAAGGTCTTCACTCAGGTTTGTATCAAGAACTCCGTTATTATTCAGATCCTCATTATAATCGACATCAAGCATACCGTTGCCGTTCAGATCCTCCGAATAAGAAGGATCCAAAGTTCCGTTACCGTTTATATCTTCCGTGTAGGAGGACGAGTAATATTCAAACGTCCTTATATTACCGTTCCTATCGGTCACGGAAGTCAACAAATCTTTTGTATGGTCAAATACCCGCCTAATATCAACGGTCTCATAAGCAGGATCATGTTCAATCTCAATTTTGACCAGAATATTGTCTACACCCTCATTTTCAGGTTCATAAGTATAAGTTTTTGTGATACCAGTGGAAGTGTCGGTAATTTTTTGTATCAAACCATCGGAACGATATTCTATCAAGATACCGCCACTTAAAACGGATACCAAGTTTTCGTCTCCGTCAAAGGTTTTTACTACACCGTTTACTTCTACGATAGTTTTTTCGATAGACTGATCCTGTTTTCTGATATATTTGTAAGAAGTAACTTGCGGAGGATTATAGCTATAATCTATTTCTTGAATAACGTTGCCGTTATCGTCCTGCCGCATTATCTCGTTGCCGACATATTGTTTTCTCACTACAGGCTGACCTGTCTTGGTATAACCGATTGTGATAGGCTCACAGTTTAGAATAGAAACCTTTATTTCTCCCGAATCGGACAAAAAGATTGTCAATCCACCGTCAATCGTATCGCTATACCCATATGCTAAACCGTTATTGATACCAGCAAAACCGTCTAAAACCATCTTATCCCCAAGATTGAGAATCGATCCGTTAACCTTTAAGGTTCCGTCACCCAAGATTTCGAGTTCAACCTGATCGCTGTTCATCTTGAGAAAATATTTTCCTGCTTCCTTTTTCAGTATCATATTGTCTTGCAACAAACGATACATTTTCTCGTACGATATCTGTCCGCCGTCGTTCTCCGCATCAAGAATAAAACCCGCCTTTGTATTAGCGAGAACCAATGGCGACGCATCAGGCAAGCCAACCGACAACTCTCCATACTTATTGATGGTAAAAAGAACCTTTTTCCCTGATGACAGTTCGATTTCGAGTTCAGCACTATCTTCTCCAGACTGAATTTCGAGCGTTGTGCCGTTTATAGCAACACTATTTTCGCCCAAAATATCGACATCAATGCTTTCGTTGTCAATATGAAGATAGATATCCCCGCCGTTATCCACTGTTTCTATAAAATCACCGCGCTGTTCCAATCTTGAAACCGCAATTACACCGTCATTATTGCGTTCATAATCGTACCACCAAACAGTACCATCAGGCATCTGTTTGTGAGTAACCAAACCGTTTTCAAAATAAGTGATTGTTGTTTCCGCTCCAACCACCTCTTTGATAAAAGATAACAACCAAGGGTCAAGTTCCCCATCGTTATCTATGTCTTCATTATCCAGAACACCGTTTTTGTTAAAATCCTCATTCAGATGATGATCCAAGATACCGTTACCGTTCAGGTCTTCGCCCAAATCAAGAACACCGTCGCAATCAGCATCTTCATTAACATGATGATCTAAAATACCGTTTGCGTTAACATCCTCTTCAGGATCTAATATGCCGTCGTTATCAAGATCTTCATCGTAATCCGTATCCAAAATACCGTTGCCGTTCAGGTCTTCCGAGTAGTCCAATACACCATCGTTATCGAGATCTTCATCCAGATCTGTATTCAATATACCGTCGTTATTGAGATCCTCACCGATTTTGCCATCGAAGTTCTGATCTTCCCCCGACTCGTAGTGACGAGTGACTCCGTTACAAATCGTTTCGTACCACAAAATACGAGTACCCGCACTGTTCCAATGATAAACGTATTCGGTCTCTACCCCCTGGTCGGTTACCGAATAAATAGGTAGATCGTAATCGTTGCTCCAGCGGACTATTTCTCCGTACTGATTTTTGGATTCTTTGTATACGGTTTGTTGTCTGGAACCGCTTGAGTAATCAAATACCGCGTATTCACCGGTATCATCCTCAAACCAGATACGCATACCCAGAACCAGAGCTTTGCCCTCATTTTCGAGTTGAACTTGCATAAGTTGTCCGTCATTATCCAGTAGATAATTCCCGGCAACAAATCGGTAATATTTAAGATTACCCTCATTGTCTCTGTCATAATCATAAACAGACTTCACCGGTTTGCCATGTTCCCCGACAGCAGGAGACGGCGTGGATAAATCCGCCAACCATGTTTCGACGTCATCGGGTTTACCGTCAAAATGCATGGTCAACTGCTTCAATAAACCTTCGTTTTCAGGGTCGCTGGAATCAGTGTATGAGAAGAGGATTTCGGTAAGATAATTGGATATCTCTGACTTGTCCAGAACACCGGTATAATCGTTTATATCAGTGCTTGGCTGAGGGGGATTGTCGGAGGATAATATCTCATCTCTGATTACTTGCGCATCTTGCTGTACACCGGAATCGGTCGACTGGTACATAGGGGACTCCCAACCGATACCGGGCAAAACGCCCTGTCCTTGTTGCTGATAAGGCTGTTCGTTAGAGCCGTCATTGGGCGGCTCTTCCGGAGGAGAACCTGAGGTGTCCTCATACCGATCATCCGGCGGAGATAGGTTCCTATCCTGGGCAACCGCCAACGCCGCCCTATCAAATAGAAAACATTCTATTAGCAAAAGCGCTACTAGTTTAAGGAAGAAACGCTTCTTCCTGGAAGTGTACCACTCCATCATTGAAACAGGAGGAACACTGTGATCATGTTTTTCAATCATGATAATACCTCTAAGTTTATATAGTTATAATAGTAATTATATTTTTTTATCTGTAGACACAAAAAATCCACGATCCTTTGCTTTTGCATATAGAATCCCTTCATATTTTTGTTCATATTCAAAAATATCCTCTACAACAATTAAACTGTAACGCCGCTCACAAAAAAAGAGCCCGAACGACTTATAAAAACTTATATTAAAAACATTATTTACTTAACTACAATATAGTATATTTGACCGCTATTTGTCAAGCTCACATCAAGTATATTCACGCTTCAAAAGAAACGTAAAAACATAAAAATCCGAATCCTGACGAGAAAACAGTCTCAAAACAACTTTTTAGAGCACATACAAATAGAACACTACATTTTCTAAAAAATTACAAAAATATAACATTTTTTTTGTCTCAAAACTTAAATTTATTCTATCGTAACACTATATGCTTCTTATATTTAATTTATTTATCGACAACAAACCAATGTTTTTCATAAAAATTTAAAAAAAAACACACTTTTCTGAGACATCAAGACGGACTAAAATAAGCTTTAATCCGCCAGATAAGCATTATTTTAAAATATTTAGTTGAAAAAAACCAAACAAACGAATATAATAGCTCGCCGATTTTTGAATAAAGATTTGAAAAATAACTATGTTAATAAAACATAATAGACTCTACAGTTGGGAGGCTTAATCTTATATGAATAACATACCGAAAGCAGAGCAAAAATTATTGTACGATCCAAGATTTGAACACGATAGTTGCGGGGTCGGTTTTGTGGCTAATATTGATGGCAAGAAGAGCCACACTATCATAGAGCGTGGACTAAAAGTTCTTCTTAACCTTGCTCACAGAGGAGCGATAGGCGGTGACGACAAAACCGGTGACGGAGCAGGAATACTGACTCAGATCCCCCACGATTTTTTTACGCAAGAGGCAAAAAAACTTAACATACAACTACCCGCTCAAGGAAAATACGGTATCGGTATGTTATTTTTGCCCCAAAACAAAGAAAAACGTATCGAAGCGGAAAAGATTATATACGATTCCATACAAGATTTGGATTGTGAGATAGTCGGATGGCGGGATGTCCCGTTTGACTCCTCTTGTCTGGGAGAGTTGGCTTTATCTGTTATGCCTGTGATAAAACAGGTTTTCGTATCTACAAAAGAAACAAAACGCGAAAACATCGATCAAAAATTTTATCTACTCAGACGCATAATTGAGAACAAAGCCTCCGAAAAAGCACTAACGCCAGACGATTTTTATATATGCAGTTTATCTTCCAGTACCATCAATTACAAGGGAATGTTTACCGCACCTCAACTTTCCGAGTATTATCCTGATCTCAGCGACAAAAAGTTCAAAAGCGCATTGGCACTAGTTCATCAACGTTTTAGCACCAACACATTTCCG
>CAZFUR010000154.1:0-5616 GCA_964522245.1 uncultured bacterium
GGAAGAACGGTCGGTGCCGGTCGAGTGACTGAAATTATTGAATAAGCGGTAAGATCTAGGATAGGTGATTATGAGAGAAAATATAACGTTGGCTTGTACAGAGTGTAAGCGTAGGAATTATACAACTACCAAGAACAAGAAAACCGTGACCGGTAAGTTGGAACTTAAGAAGTTTTGTAAATTTGATAGGAAACATACGCTTCATCGTGAGACCAAGTAAAAAAATATAGATAGGCCAGTAGCTCTAATGGCTAGAGCACCGGTCTCCAAAACCGGGTGTTGGGGGTTCGAGTCCCTCCTGGCCTGTGTAATTTTAATGGTAAAGAAAGGATATTACAGTGGCAATGAATTCCACAAAAAATCCTGCGAAGGTGAATTATAAGAATATAGTCATTACGTTTGTTTGCGTAGGGATATTGGCATGGTTTCCTCTGAGTACATTGATGTTTAATATTTTTGATCTTTTGTCCGGTTGGATTCCTAACCCGAAAGTGTTGGGTGTGGTTGAACTATCGAATCTTGTTTCTATTGTGTTGTCTTCGCTTATAGTTGTGGGTTTGGTTAAAAACCAGGGTACTTATAATTTTACAAATGAAGTTTTTATTGAATTGGGTAAAGTGTCTTGGCCTCTAAAAAAAGGTACGGGAATCCCGTTTTATGAAAAAACTAGGCAACTGAGAGAATCAACTTTGGTTGTTCTTATTAGTATTGTTTTGTTGGCTATTGTTATAGCGGGTGTAGATGTGGTGTTGCAGTTTTTTATGAAAGTTATCTTTTAATAAGAGGTGTTAATAAGTAATGGCATTAAATTGGTATGTAGTTCACACTTTATCGGGACAAGAGACCAAGGTTCGTGACGGTTTATTAAAGATGATCGACTTGGAGGAGTTGGGGTCAAAGATTAATGAGATTCTGATCCCTACTGAGAATGTATCGGAAGTCAAATCGGGCAAGAAGAAGATATCTTCGAGAAAATTTTTCCCCGGTTACGTTCTTATTGAGATGGATCTGGATGACGACCTTTGGTACTTTATAAAGAATACTAACGGTATTATCGGTTTTGTAGGAGGAGGAAAACCTGTCCCTCTATTGCCTGAGGAAGTGGAGAACATAAAGAAACAGATAGTAGATAGGCAAAAATCGGTAAAACCGAGAATAAAATTTGAAAAAGGCGAAAGTGTAAAAATAAAAGAAGGTCCGTTTGCGAATTTTTCCGGTGTGATTGATGATATCGATCCGGATAGAGGCAAGTTGCGCGTGATGATTACTATATTTGGACGTGCTACTCCGCTTGAGCTGGAGTATTCTCAGGTGGAAAGTACTTTATAAAATAAGAATATAAGATGAACTATTCCTGAAAAGCATCGGCTTTTTACAGGGTATTTTAGTCTTTGCATGGAGAGATGAAAAAGGGGAGGATTTATAACGTGGCAAAAAAAGTAATGGGTTTAATAAAATTACAGTTGCCAGCTGGTCAAGCAACGCCTGCACCCCCTGTTGGACCCGCTTTGGGACAGCATGGTGTTAATATTATGGAGTTTGTGAAAGCTTTTAATGCTGTGTCTCAGGATAAGGCGGGATTGATTTTGCCGGTGGTTATAACGGTATATCAAGACAGATCGTTTACTTTCATAATGAAGTCTCCGCCGGCGGCGGTTTTGTTGAAAAAAGCTGCGGGGATAGCTTCCGGGTCTGGCGTTCCAAATAAAGAGAAGGTCGGAAAAGTGACTAAGGATCAGATCAGGGATATCGTTAAACAGAAAAGAAAAGATTTAAATGCTGTTTCAGAGGAGGCCGCAATGAGGCTTATTGAGGGGACAGCGAAAAGTATGGGAATAGAGGTGGTATAAATGGCTATTCGAAGTAAGCGTTATAATGAATCGGTGAAAATATTGGATTCTGATTCCGTATATTCTATCCGCGATGCGGTTGCTAAATTAAAGAAGTTCAAGCAACCTAAATTCGATCAGACTGTGGATATGGTGTTTAGGTTAGGAGTTGATCCCAGACATTCGGATCAGGCGGTGCGAGGAACTGTCATGTTGCCTCACGGTGTCGGTAAGAAAGTCAGGGTTTTGGTATTCGCTAAAGGCGCAGATGCGGAAAAAGCAAAAGAGGCAGGTGCGGATTTTGTCGGTTACGACGATCTTATCGAAAAGGTTAAGGGAGGATGGTTAGAGTTTGATGCGGCTGTTGCTACTCCTGACGCGATGAGAGATATCGGTAAATTGGGACGAGTTTTGGGTCCGCGCGGGTTGATGCCGACACCTAAAAGCGGTACTGTCACCAAAGATGTTGTCTCTGCGGTAACTGAACTTAAAGCAGGAAAAATTGATTTTAGAGTCGATAAGGCCGCAAACGTTCATGTGCCGATAGGTAAGGTTTCTTTTGCGGAACCGAAAATTGTGGATAATGCGGTGGCTGTTTATCAGGCGATAATGAAGGCTAAACCTGCTACTGCCAAAGGGGTTTATATGAAAGGATGTTCTCTTTCCGCTACCATGAGCCCGGGTATAAAAATAGATGCAAATTCGTTTAAGGAATAGTTAAATATAAAATGTCTACGCGGGAGATATAGTTGTGAGACCGGAAAAGAAGTATTACGCAAAGGAAATTGAAACAAAAATAAAAGAGTCGGGTAGCTTTTTTATCACGGATTATCTTGGTTTGAATGCGGAGAGTATCAGTGATTTAAGACGACAGTGTCATGCCGAGTCTTGTAAATATTTTGTTTTAAAAAATAGAGTATTGAAAATTGCGTTGAAGGAATCTGGTATCGAGGATATTGATAAGATAGATTCGGTACTGACTGGAGCTACAGCGATTGCTTTTACCAAAGAGGACGCTGTCGCGGTTGCCAAACTGTTAATTAAGTTTGGTAAAGAAAGTGGATTGCCAAAAATAAAGGGAGGTGTCGTAGAAGGCAAGTGGTTTGACGAAAAGGGAATTGAGCAGTTGTCTAAACTTCCTTCAAAAGAAGTTTTACTTGCGAATTTTGTGGGTGCTTTGAAAGGACCTTTGAACGGTTTTGTGAGTGTGTTGTCCGGTCCGATGAGGGGTTTTGTTTGTGCTCTTAATGCGGTGGCAGAAAAAAAAGGTAAAGAAAATAGTTAGAATCAAAATATAAATGGATAGTAAAAGGAGGAAGTATCATGGCAGAAGTGGCAAAGTTAGTAAAATCAATCAGTGAGTTGTCAAATGAAGATAGGGCTCAGCTTGGTCTTGAAATAGTAAAAGGTCTCACTATGGTGGAGATATCACAGTGGGTCTCTATGATGGAAGAGGAATTCGGCGTATCTGCGGCGGCTCCGGTTGCTGTTGCGGCGGCTCCGGGAGCAGCTGGTGATGCTGGTGCCGGTGCGGCGGCTGAAGCTACGGAATTTAATGTTGTTCTTGTTTCACCGGGAGACAAAAAGATTCAGGTGATTAAAGAAGTCAGGGCAATAACAAATTTGGGTCTCAAAGAAGCGAAAGCTTTGGTTGACGGCGCTCCTAAAGCGGTAAAAGAGGGTGTCTCCAAAGAAGAAGCTGAAGAATTAAAGACTAAACTCGAAGAAGTAGGTGCTGTGGTTGAGATAAAAGCTTAGTAGGTCTTTTTAGAAGTGGTTAAATAAGAGAGATATCCGAAGTAGATGTAACCTTGGAGAGTTATATGAATCCTGATAATGATATGATCTGTATCAAACGGGTTGGCGGGGTGGAGATAGAAAGCATTATCGATATGCCCGATCTCGTTGAGATACAAACAAAATCCTATAATGATTTTTTGCAGTTGGATCTTTTACCGGAAAAACGTAAAAATCAAGGGTTGAATTCTGTATTCAGAGAGATATTTCCGATTAAGAGTTATGATGAAAGTTGTACTCTTGATTTTGTCAATTACTCTCTGGGTGTACCAAAATATGACATTGAGGAATCCAGAAAGCGAGGTCTCACCTATGCCGCGCCGCTTAAGGTGTTGTTGAGGCTGACTGAACACGATAATGTCAAAGAAGAGGTTGTCTATTTTGGCAGTATTCCTTTGATGTCACCTAAAGGTACATTCATCATTAATGGGGCGGAGCGTGTGATTGTCAGTCAGTTGCATAGGTCTCCGGGTGTCTGTTTTGAACAGAGTGTTCATCCTAGAGGTACCGTTTTGTATTCGTTCAGAATTATACCTTACAGGGGTTCATGGCTGGAGGTTCAGTTTGATATTAATGGACACATATACATATATATGGATAGAAGGCGCAGGCGTAGAAAACTTCTGATGACGGTTTTCCTAAGGGCTTTGGGTTACTCTGATAATATGGATATTTTGAAACTGTTTCATTCAGTCGATAAGGTTGATCTTGCTACTGCTCCTATCGGAGAAGTCGTCGGCAAAATTTTGGCGGCGGATGTCAAAGATGAAAAAGAAGGTATAGTTATATTACCTCAGTTACAAAAAATATCTAAATCGGTTCTACAAAAAATAAAAGAGTTGGGAATACGATATATCGAGGTGGTGAAGGGGGTGGATGAAGAGTCTCCGATAATTAAGATGTTGAAGAAAGATACCACTCTAGACGAAGAATCGGCTTTGAAAGATATATATCGTAAACTCCGTCCCGGAGATCCCCCGACAGTCGCTAACGCAAAGGCTTTATTGCACAGGCTGTTTTTCGATCAGAAGAGATATGATCTCAGTCGGGTCGGTAGGTTTAAATTGAATAAGAAACTGGGACGTGATATCAGTGAGAAAGAGTTGGATAAGACTGTCCTCGAAAAAGAAGATATCGTTGAGGCTGTGAGGTATCTGATTAATCTAAAAAACGGTGACGGTATTATTGATGATATAGATCATCTTGGAAATAGGCGTGTCAGATCTGTGGGCGAGTTGTTGCAGAACCAGTGCCGAATCGGTTTGGCGAGAATGGAGAGACTGATCAAAGAGCGGATGAATCTATATGATATGAGCTCGGAGGTTATGACTCCTCACAAGCTTGTTAATCCTAAAGGTCTTGCTAGTGTGATTAAAGATTTTTTTGGTAGAAGCCAGTTGTCTCAGTTTATGGATCAGACTAATCCTTTGGCGGAACTCACACACAAGAGGCGTTTGAGTGCGTTGGGACCGGGGGGGTTAAGTAGAGAACGGGCAGGTTTTGAGGTTCGAGATGTTCATACAAGTCACTACGGCAGAATATGTCCGATTGAGACTCCTGAGGGTCCGAATATCGGTCTGATAGCTTCTCTCGGAACGTATGCTAGAATTAATGAGTTTGGTTTCATTGAGACTCCTTACCGGGTCGCTAAGGACGGTAAATTACTCAATAAGATAAAGTACCTTTCGGCTGATGAGGAAGAGAATTTCCTTATAGGTCAGTCTGATATTGAGATCGGTCAGGGTAAGAAGTTTAAGGAGAAAGAAACTGTCGCTCGCTATAAAGGTGATTTTTTGAAGCTGGATTCGGTGAAGCTGAATTATTGTGATGTGTCTCCGAGACAGTTGGTTAGCGTTGCTGCGGGGTTGATACCGTTTCTAGAGCATGACGATGCGAACAGAGCTTTGATGGGCTCTAATATGCAGAGGCAGGCTGTGCCACTTCTTAAAACAGAGGCTCCGCTTGTTGCTACAGGGTTGGAAGCTCGTGC
>CAZFUR010000155.1:0-5583 GCA_964522245.1 uncultured bacterium
CCCATAAACCCACTGCGTATTTTGCTATTATCTATCCTTGCGAGAGAACACAGCAGACGCTGAATAAGCTGTTGTTTACCCATCTCCAGACTAAAAATCGCGACTGCACAATCTTCTTCAAGAGCCGCGTGTTCGGCAATATTCAAAGCAAGAGCCGTTTTACCCATAGACGGTCTTGCCGCCAACACGATCAGATCAGATTTTTGAAACCCCGAAGTTCTCTTATCAAGATCAACATAACCACTAGCAACACCCGTAACACTTTTTTTGGTCTCAACAGCAAGTTCAATCTGTTTGATTGTATCTTTGATTAAGTCTTTAGCACTGGAGAAATCTCTATCGATACTTTTCTCCGCGATTTCAAAAATGGAACGCTCCGCTTCATCAAGCAACGCTTCGGCATCGGCATCCGACTTGTAACACATGCTCAATATTTCTGTACTAGAGGTAATCAAGCTACGAACCACACTCTTAGAAAAAACCACCTTCAGGTAGTGACCCACGTGCGCCGCCGACGGCACAGAGCTAGTCAACGATGCTATATACGATGCCCCACCGACACTTTCCAGAAGATCTTTTCTTTTCAAATCTTCCGTCAAAGTCAACATATCCAACGGAATAGCTTGATCAAAAAGGTCTGCCATCGCCTTAAAAATGACTCTATGCGCTTGGGTGTAAAAAACGTCCTCAGTTATCTTTTCCATCGCCGTAACAACAGCATCAGGGCTCAAAAGCATGGCCCCCAAAACCGCCATTTCAGACTCGACACTTTGAGGTGGAACTCTATCCAAAGATTCATCCACTAAAGCCATCTAGAAAAAGACCTCTCAGTTATTCTTTGACAACCCAGACTTTTACAGTACCCGTTACTTCCTGATGCAACTTGACATCTATAGAAAAAACACCTAATTCACGAATAGGCTCATCGAGAACTATCTTTCTTTTGTCTATTTCAATACCTTCTTTTTCAAGTACTTTGCATATATCGTTTGAGGTGACGGCACCAAAAAGTTTTTCTTCCTCACCAACCTGCACCGGAATAGTACAAGAAACACCTGCCAACTTAGTCGCCAACTCTTGAGCTGCTTGTAACTCTTTAAGTTCATTTGCGGCTTTGAGTTTCTTTATCTCATCAACCTTTTTCAGATTAGCCTTGCTGGCTATGATAGCTTTTTTCTGTGGAAGAAGAAAGTTACGACCGTAGCCGCCGGCAACAGTCACGACATCACCCTCGACACCTAACTTCTCCACCCGTTCAATTAATATAATATCCACTTTTATACGATCTCCTTCGGCATTAAACCTTATTCTATGACGTATGGCAAAAGGGCCATATAACGAGCACGCTTAATAGCTATAGTCAACTGACGCTGATGTTTAGCACAATTACCGGTAATCCTGCGAGGAATAATTTTGCCCCGCTCGGTAAGATGTTTTCTGAGCCTATCGAAATCTTTATAATCTATGAACGATACTTTATCGGCACAAAATTTACATCTTTTCCGCTTAAAAAATCTCTTTTTCCTTCTGACTGCCATAAGATTAACTCCTGTTATTATCTTTATATTTACTCTTTTTTACTATCTTCTTCTTGCGACGATTCCTCAGATTTAGGCTCGGGAATGACTTCAGGCTCAGGAACAATTTCCGGTTCCGGAACAACCTCAGGCTCAGGGATAACCTCAGGCTCCGAGACAACTTCAGGCGCAGGAGCAACCTCAGGCTCAGGAACAACTTCAGACGCAGGAGTATCAACTTTATCAACCTTTTGCTCAGCAACCGGTTCTTTATCGACCTCCACAACATCTATAATTTTATCTGTCTTGAGAATAAGTTCCCGCAAAATTTTGTCGTTAATTCTAAATTTATCCCTCATTTTCTCTATTGCGGAGGGATCAACCTCAAAGCTCATCAGATAATAAACACCTTCTTTTCTCTTATTGATCGGATAAGCCATTGTTCTTTTACCCATAGGCTGAAGCGCACAGATTGTGCCTTTGTGTTTTTTGATTTCGGCTTGAATATCTTCGAGAACAGAATCGGAACCGCCGTCCCCGTCTGCCTGAACAATAAACATACCTTCATATAACCTTTTATCCACTTACTGCCTCCTTTTTAAACCAACCTTTTATTTGTTATAATTACAATATCATTCCATTCCATTTATTCATAGTACTCTGTATACCGTGTTCCATATACCATTCTACACTATTTACAGCCTCAATTAAGACGTCTGAGAGCAAATCGGTCTCGCTTTTTTTAAAATTACCCAGCACAAAATCATGCAATTCCCTGATAGGCTTATCATTGCCGATACCGATCCTTAGCCTATGAAACTTATCCGTCCCGAGTTTGCCGATCACAGATTTCAGACCGTTGTGCCTACCGTCTGTTCCTTTCGCCCGATAACGAACCGACCCTAGCGGCAGATGCACATCGTCATATATGAGCAACATATTCTCCACCACCCCATCCTCCGAATAAACAAGGTCCAGCTTCTCCACCACCAAACCGCTTCTATTCATATAAGTCAGCGGTTTTATCAGGGTAACGGTCTTGTTTTTTATCTCGCACTGTGCCACGCTTGCAGGCAACCCAGACTGTTTAATAAAATCAACACCACAGCTTCTTTGTAACAGATCCAGAACCATAAAACCGACATTATGCCGAGTAAAAGTGTACTCCACACCCGGGTTTCCCAAACCAACAAGATAATATTCCCGGATTATCGACAATCTACTATTCCTCGTCCGCTTCTCTTTTTCTTATAAGTTCAGGCTCATTACCGGAATCTTCAGATTCAACAGCAATAGCTTCTTCGCCCTCGGCAACCTCTTCTTCAACCTCCTCCATCTTAGGAGCGGTAACATTCAGAATCAATAGATCCGGCTCATCGGTAAAGTCAACTCCTTTAGGTGCAACAATATCAGAGACGTGTAGAGACTGACCAATCTCTACATCACTGACATCCAGTTCTATAAACTGCGGCAAATCACGTGGATAACATTCCACATGCAACTCACGCACATGCAACTCCATAGATCCGCCTGCCATGACTCCTTTAGCGTCACCTATCAGATCAATATGTATAGCCGTTGAGATTTTTTCGTCCATATTGATCTTATGAAAATCTACATGAACAAGTTCATCCTTGTACGGATGATAATCTATCTTTTGAACAATAACATCTAATTCATCTTTATCAAGTTTCAGTTTTATCAGAGGGTGTTCACTGCTTGACTTATGCAACAGCTTTACCATATCACTGGCTTCAAACTGAACCGAAACATTATCGAAACCAAAACCATACACAACACCCGGAATGACCCCTGCCGTACGTAACCGCTTAACACGGCGTCCGCCGACCGCTTTACGCTTAGAAACCTTTATAGTGCTCTCTGCCATTTTTACCTCCCTTAACCCCTGCTCAACAGATTGTATCAATAAAACAGGGAACTTACAGACTTATTATTATTTATTCTTTTAATAGCTTCTCCAAGTAAACTTGAAACCGTCAAAACTTTTATATTAATCTTAGAATTTTTAGCCTCTTCAGATAGAGGAATGGTATCTGTCGTAACAAGCTCCGTAAGGGGAGCCCCCTCTATTCTGGATATTGCCGGACCTGCCAAAACAGGATGAGTTATCGCGGCGTAAATCTTTTTGGCACCATTCTCTTTCAACGCTTTTATCGCTTCTGTCAAAGACCCTGCGGTAGAGACTATATCATCGACAATGACCAGATTCCTGTCCTTAACATCACCCATTATGTTCATCACCTGAATATCTTTACCGGTAACACGCCTTTTATCTATTGCCGCCAAAGAAGCATCCAACCTCTGAGCAACGGCTCTGGCACTCTTGATACCACCGGTATCAGGCGAAACAATGGTAAGGTTATCCAATTTCAAACTCTCGATATAATCGATAAAAACAGGCGCAGCGTAAAGATGATCGACAGGTATATCGAAAAAACCTTGTATCTGATCCGCATGCAAATCCATAGTCAGAACCCTTGATGCGCCGGACGCGGCGATAAGGTTAGCCGTAAGTTTCGCCGTAATCGCAACACGTGGCTGGTCTTTTCTATCCTGACGAGCATACCCATAATAAGGCACAACAACCGTGATACGTTCTGCGGATGCACGCCTTAAAGCGTCTGTCATAATCAACAGTTCCATCAGATTATCATTTGTGGGATAACAGGTCGGCTGAACCACAAACACGTCACATCCACGAACATTCTCTTTTATCTTGACAGAAATCTCCCCGTCGGGAAAAGCAACAACATCGGCTTTCCCGATAGGAATCAACAAATATTCCGAAATTTTCTTAGCCAATTCGATGTTCGCGTTACCCGAAAAGACTTTCAGCGGTCCAATCATTATTCCCCCAAACCTTCAAATTCATAATTTACAAAAAATAAATCCCATCAAAAAACAGAAATACCCCATCTCCAACTATCTTCCAGATGGAAACCGATTTTTATACTCACATCCCCTGCTATATCCCCTGTACTTTTAGATATAAAAACAGAAAAGCGCAGATATTCTATTTAAAATCGACCATCAAAGTCAAGCGATTTTTTCTATCCGAAACGTCTCAAAAAAAACACAATCGATTTATTTGATGATATTTTTAAAGACGACAAGAGTATATTCCGATCTACCTGTGAGAAACAAAGCTATTTTTAACCTTGAAAATAATTCTATATGCTATTACTATACCTGTGATAGGTAAGCCATTTTGGAGAGAAATATGTCATTCTGGAAAAATAAAAAAGTCTTGGTTACGGGTGGAAAAGGTTTTTTAGGAGAATATGTTGTAGAAAAAATCCGATCAACGGGGCAATGTGAAGTTTTCTCTCCTTCAAAAAAAGATTACAATCTAGTCGATAACAATCAGGTTACGGCAATGTTCAAAGATCTCTCTCCCGATATAGTCATACATCTTGCCGCCACAGTCGGGGGAATCGGCGCAAACCGTGATAATCCGGGCAAATTTTTCTACGATAACCTCATGATGAGTGTTCAGACCATGGAACAAGCACGCATACATGGTGTAAATAAGTTTGTAGCAATAGGAACAATATGTTGTTACCCGAAATTCACCCCTGTACCGTTTAAAGAATCGGAACTTTGGAACGGGTATCCGGAAGAAACCAACGCACCATACGGGCTGGCAAAAAAAATGATGTTGGTTCAATCACAAGCTTATCGGCAACAGTACGGGTTTGAGTCTATTTTTGTCATGCCGGTTAATCTATACGGTCCGGGAGATAATTTTGACGATAGGTCTTCTCATGTAATACCTGCCATTATAAAGAAATGTGTCAATGCGATAAAAGAAAATGCCGACTCAATTAACGTGTGGGGTACAGGCAAAGCGACGCGGGAATTTTTATATGTTGAAGATTGTGCCGAGGCAATCATAAAAGCCTGTGAATTATACAACAGCCCCGACCCTGTCAATATAGGATCAGGGATGGAGATCAGCATAAAAGACCTTGTTTCACTGGTTGTGAAAATAACAGGGTTCAAAGGCAAAGTGATATGGGATAAAACTAAACCGGACGGACAACCG
>CAZFUR010000156.1:0-5525 GCA_964522245.1 uncultured bacterium
CCTCTATATCGGTTATAAAAAAATGTATTTTTAGTTCCGACAGATCCATTATCTTAAAAAGCGGATTTGCCGTAAACACTGTCTCTCCCTCATCAACAAGCAGTTCCGATATAACTCCATCAAAAGGAGCTTTGACTATCGCATCATTAAGATTTCTCTGTTTTCTGCGCATATCAGCTTCAAGAGTTTTTTTCTCGTTGAGCGCAATTTTAAAATTCACCTGAGCCTTGATAAGATCATCTTCAGAAACAATATTATCTTTTCTTAATTTTTCTTTTTGCTTCAAATCTCTCACGGCGTCGTCATAGATAACCTTTGCTTTATCATAACGGGCACTCGCCTCATCTAGGGCGATGATAAGCAATTCGTCATCTATCTTCATTATAGGTTGGTCTTTTTTTACAAACCCTCCTTCATCGACCACATAAAGTTTTTCCATCGTACCGGACACCTTAGCGGAAACCAATGTATCGCGTGAAGGTTTTAGTATCCCTCTAAAAACACCTGTTATATCTCTACTTGTTTTTGTGACTGTTATTACCTCAACAGGCACAGGAAAAGAATCTTTTTGAATTTTGTGCATCGTTTTTCTCTTATACGATTCCCAATATCTATAACTCAAGCTGATAAACAACAACGGCAAAACGGTAAAAAGCAATGCTTTAAACCAAAAAATTTTCTTCGACTTCTTCATACAAACCATCCTTTTGCTCAAAAAAAACACCTATTTTTAATCTACTTATTTTTCTTCAATATGAGAATACCTGTATTAAAATCCTTCTCGTTTTCTAAATATATATTCTCCTTTGAATACCCTTTGATATAATCGAACTCTTTCATCAATTCGCCCTTAACAAAAAACTTCTTGCGCTGAGCCCCTCCACGGTTTGACGAGGTTATCACAACATTATTCTGATCAATCGTAAAATCTTTGGATTTTTTTATATTTTCAAAAGCGACTCCGGAAGCAAGATGATACTCGATAAAAATAACCCCGTCCGGCAAAAGAGCGTTATGCAACATAAAAAACAAAGAACTCCTTTTCTCTTTAGAAATAAACTCAACCACATTATCAAGCAATATGAATCCTGCACGCTGAAAAAGAGGCGTCTTCTTACTGGGATATTTATATTTTAAAATATCACCCTGAACAGATCTGATGTCGATGAGATCGTCTTCAAGATATTTTAGTTGTTTTATCCTTTTTATGGCAACGGATGAATGATCTACGGCGATAACACGTGTAAACACCCCTTTTTGTTTGGCCAGATAAAGTGTGTTGCGACCGTCTCCCGAACCGAGATCAAACGCCGTAGCAACGGGCAACTCAGAAAAATGTTTATCCAGAAAATCAACCAATCGAGGATTCGGCGGCATTTGAGAGCCGTTACCCATAAGGGCAAACAGATAGTCGTCCGCCTCAGGAGAATTTTCCGATCGAGCACCTTTGAGATCTACACTCCAATCATAAACGGACCTGTCCAGTGAAGGAGGCAGTTTAAGATCAAAAAGACGATCGTAATATTGAGGCATATAATTACCGTCTGTTAATTTTTCGTAACTATCTTTAAACCAAGATCGGATCTTTTCTAGCTCTCTATTATTCAATCCCTCAAAAAGTTTTGGTAACCAGTCAACAATCCTCATCTGAAGAATAAGATAATGTAACTGTGACTCTAACGTCTCATTATTATTGATACCAAAACCATTCCTGTACAAAACCAGATTAAATAAGGCTAAAAGAAGAGTCTCCTTATCAACAGATTCCGAACTAAACAACAACCTAGGGAATAGACCACGATTCTCATCTGTACCAAAAGAAAATATATATTTCGTCAGAGGCGGTTCGATCTCGGAAGGTATCTTGAAATACAGATCATCTGGAGAGATTAATCCCGTTTTAACCACTAGGTCTAATATATCTTTTTTATCTAAAATCGGTTTTATATCTTTGAAATCTTTTTTTACGAATTTTACGATTGAAGAGAAATACCTCTCTTCCGATTTCGTAAAAAACACCGATTCCGTCAGTCCTCTTTTCGAGACCAAACCAGACAAATTTTGCGTGTATTTGCTAAGTTCATCAAGACTGCCTGCTTTTAAGCTCTTTTGTAATTCCCCGACCGCTTTATTCAATTCAAAAGAGGCTGAAACACCGGCACAGACAATATCATAGGTTATTGCATCAAGCAAAAACAGTTTACCTTTAGCAGTATCCTCATCCGAAAACCTGTACAAAACATTAATATCGCTTAAACTGTTTTGTATAAAATAATATAAATTCGGATGCAAAGAAGACTGTTTCTCATGAATAGATTCAACCCTCTCTTTGATTATCTGAGCCCTGCCTGATATACGGTAAGCGATTTTATCAAATTCATCCGCTCCCATAGAAAAACAGCATGCAACCAACAAAAAATACACACATAAGGTTATCAGAAAATATCGTTTCATAAAGTTCCACCCATCCGTAGATAAATTCACAAATCAAACCACAGTTTAGTAAATCAATAGCTTTTAGTAAAGAAATAACAGACTACATACCGCCTTTACCGGCCAAAACGGTAGCAAAAGTTTTTAGAAAAATTTTAACATCCATAAAAACAGACATATTTTTTATGTAAAACAGATCATAATGCAATTTCTCCGCCGCATCCTCAACGCTACTACCGTAAGGAAAAAGAACCTGAGCCCAACCCGTCAACCCCGGTTTTACCAGATGACGTTCGTCGTAGAAAGGAATACGCTGTTTGAGTAATTCCACAAATTCCGGTCTTTCCGGTCTAGGACCTATCAGGCTCATATCGCCTTTCAAGATATTATAAAATTGTGGCAGTTCATCTATCCTCAGTTTGCGCATCACTCTGCCTACAATAGTAACCCGACTATCTTTTTTCTGACACCATACCGCACCCGTTTCGGTCTCTGCGTTTATTATCATGGTACGAAATTTATGTATTTTGAAATGCTTACCGTTTAAACCGACTCTAGTCTGAGAGAAAAATATAGGTCCCGGCGAAAACAATTTTATAGCGACAAATATAAAAGGATAACACAATCCAACCAATACCATACCGATCATACCAAAAAGAATATCCACCAAGCCTTTAAACAACATGTAAGGTTTATCATCTAACCCCATTCCGCTTATCAACCATAATGCGTCTATATGATCTGACGGAACTTTGCCAAACAATTTGCCATAAACATCTTGAACAGAACACACTTTTATTTTACTCCTAGCACAATGTAAAAGCGCGTCCGTCCATTTCTGTTTGAGCTTGTTTTCAAAAGAGACAACCACCATATGAGGCGACAATAACTCAAGATCATCCATAAAATTATCGACCCCTCCCCTAATTTTTGAGTTCATGACAGAGATATCCTTAAGGCTATCCTTATCCCCATAAATCCCAACAATATTGAAAAGGGTATTCTTCTGTTTAGTAAAATCTTCTATGAATTTTAAAGTGGAAAAACCTGTGCCGACAATACTCACGTTTATCTGATACCTATTTACAACAATAAAGTAATACCTCGTAAGCGACATACCCAGCAACAACATGAAAAAAAGCACAATAATAGATATACGAGGCAATGCCAGAACTTCCATAAAAAAAGACACGACTATAATCAGCAAAATCGTGAGTAATATACCAAAAAAAGTGCGTGGCAATATTGACGTCCAAAAATCAAGATCGAATATGTTGTATAAATCCACAACATAAAAAATCACAACCGAAACATTCGTATACAAAAAGATTGCCAACAGGTAATTACGACTGAGAAATATATCCATCGTAATAGCACGCCTCAATATGATAACCAAAAACAAAGCGACGAATACCATCACAAAATCGCAAAACAGTATCAATAATTTTTTTTCAAAAATGTTCAGGCGTAAATAATCTCTATTTTTCTGACTGACTGCCATCTATCACCTATCATAACCGTTTTAAGTATCGTATCAACATTTATCGATACATTTACACACATTCATTAGTAATAACTATGATAAAATATACATTCATTTGCTTAAAAACAAAACGTTTTTGAACAAAAAAGGTTTTATTTTTATCAGTTATCCATTAAATTGTTTACGAAAACTCTTACGAATATGGACACCCAATGACTGATAAAAAAAAATTTCTTTTCATATTTATATCAATATCTATTCTTTGCTACATCATAACACCTTTTGATCTACTGCTCAAATTTGTGGGAATGATGAGTTTTGACGGAAAAATTGATTCCCAAAACAAACATCTCATTTATTTGATCTACCACTGTTGCTTCTTTTTCTTTCTGTTCGCCGTAATATTTATTCATTTCACAAAAAAATATATCCTAAAATTGCTGTACACATCTCATTTGCGACTGAAAAATATGAGAACAACCCATTTTCTATTTTTTGTGCTATTTTTTGCTGTTGTCATTAGGTTAATGGTCGTATTTATTATCGATAACAAACAGGTAAGCGATTTTCTCGAATACCATATGTTCGCAAAGAATATTCTTGCAGGAAACGGATATATCAGAAACGGAAACCCTACGGCATGGTTCCCCGTCGGCTACCCGTTTTTTCTATCGATGGTTTACCGTATCTTTGGAGAGAATCCGTTATACGGAAAACTTATCAATATATTATTGAATACGGCATTGATCTTATCGACATTTTTCATAGCGAAAAATCTATTCTCTCTGACGATAGCCAAATACTCAGCGATTATTCTTGCCTTATGGCCAAACTTCATCGCATATAATTTGCTACTGAATTCCGATATTTTATTCACGCTACTGTTTTCCGCACTAATGCTTTTACTATTAAAGGAAAAATCTACTCCCACAAACCTGTTCCTGACAGGATTGATTTTTGCCGCCGCAACACTCACAAGATCTACTTTGAGCCTATACTTTATGATAATTCTGACCGTTTATTGCAAAAGAAAACAAGATATTCGTCCGGCAAAAAAAATATTTGTATTTCTGCTCGGCGCCGTTCTGTTTTTTTCTCCGTGGTGGATAAGAAACTACAAACAATTCGATAAATTCGTTCCTCTTTCCACAAACGGCGGTTTCAATTTCTGGCTTGCTAATGTTCAATTGCCGGAAAGCAACGACCCGTCCGGCGAATCTGTAGAGTGGGGAAACGGCGAACTTGAAATGAGCAAAACAGGATACCGATTGGGTTTTCAAGCGATAAGAAATAAACCACTAATCTTTTTTAAACAAATACCTATAAAAATAATCAATCTGTTTATCACCGATATATCCGGTTTTAAATGGGTAAAAGAGGGATCGGACAAAAAATATCATCGGGCAATAAATCTACTAATCGCCATATCACAGATTTTTTATCTGCTTGTCGGAACAATTGCGATAATCGGTATATTCATCTCAATAAAAAAATATCCCAATTTTGAGAATTATGTTTTAATCATAACAATACTGTACTGGATACTTTTTCATATTCCATTTTTTGGCAAAGACAGGTATCATATACCTCTTATCCCTATATTCTCGAT
>CAZFUR010000157.1:0-5524 GCA_964522245.1 uncultured bacterium
GCTTTTAGAGAGACCGCTCTTTGGATTGACAGGCAAGCGAAACACCAATCCTCTAAGACGATTAAAATCAAGTTCTCCCCCCGACACCAAATCCCCAAGCAAAGCGGATCTGCCCATACTGAATCTACCGTATAGAGGATTTTTATCCGACACCTTCACAACATCAACGGAAAGATCAAGTCGATTTTTTATTATAGTGTCATCAAGATACCCCAGTATTCCTAGAAGCTGATCCGTATACATTCCATTCGTTATCTGTCCTGAAGTATCCATAATAATGGCATTCGATTCTAAGGCTTGATCGATCTTCACGGTATCCGATTCGATCAGAACGATATTGGTCAGAGGGTCATTCGATTGAGACAAAAGTTTGTTCGCTATAACGGAAAACGGCTTATCCGCATACGCAATATCGTTTTCGATATCTTCTTTTCCCACAAATATAAAGGAGTCATCAGGCAAATTTCCCAAAAAATTTCTCATCTGAGACGAATACTTTTCGGTCGATACAAAAGCAAACCGCACCGATCTATTTTGATTTTTATACTCTTCTATTTTTCTTTTCAAAACCTCCGTAAACAGAAAAGCATCCCATTGATTGGAATTATTTTTTATATCATCAAAATCTATAGCTATTATAAATGGGGAAACAAGGTTTGCAGGTTTAAAAATAGGCATATTTTCAAAAAGAATCGGGGTGATTTTTTTGTCCGTTTGTTCACGGAAAACCAAACCCGGTGTATACGCGTTTTTTGTATCGGCAGATACAATATTTCTCTGTTTCGCCACGTTTTCAAGGAAATATTTCTGTGAATCATTAACCCCCAAAATAATGCTTTCAGGTTTCAACAAAGAGATAATTGCCTCGGCACTTGCCTGTTCAGAACCTGAATAGAACGGGCTTGAAACCGAAAACAAGTTAGCGGAATCATCAACGTATATGGCATCAAAAACACCTTCTTGATTCCTGTCTGCAGAGAAAATCGATCCTCCCGCTTTTTTTATCCTGTACTCCTGCATCAGCGACGGCGATATCCGCAACCTCGTTTTTGAGACAACCGTGACATGAAAACCAAGATACGCAAAAGCAATCAGATGTTCAGGTCGATTCGGTTCAAAAACAATAACTCTTTTGCCCACTGTATTACCGTCAAAAGATTTTTCAAACACCTTGAGATCTTTCATTACCCGAGCATCAATATCTAAACCGCACTCTTGCGCAATCAAATCTAAATTCCATTTGACAGGTTTTTTTTCTGCTACATTTGTCGGACTTAAGTCTACAATCACATCGGCAAACGCTCGTTGGGAATCTATGCCATGTGGTTTTAAACCGACAGACTTATAAGATGGAGTCCCCCATCTAAACAAAATATTATCGGCACTTAAACGTTTTATTCTTTGCGTATCATTCCTCTCTATCAGACGCTTCACACGTGACAATTCATCCGTTTCCAGAAAAATATTGTAGTCGTATTTTATATCCAAATTAGATATGAATCGGAGATTATCGCCATAAATGATCGTAACCTTTTTTTGTTTGGAAACTTTTAATTTTTCTATAAAAAGATCAACATTAACGATATTGTTTGCCTCCATAAACTCATCAATATCAATAACCGCAACAGCATTTTTATCAAAAGGCAAAACATTTTTTAACAATTTCCGCACAAATATCTTCTTATCCGTACCCGGTCTACCGGACACTGAGACAGTTATCTGTTTATCATCGACGGTTTTTATTTTTATCTGTTCTTTGATAAGCTCCACGGCATCTCCGTAAGACAGAGCGCCTATATGATCCTCACCGGCACTAATCAAATCCGTATACGGGTGTACAAGTAAAGTTCTTTGTCCGAAAAATATTTTTTTGTAATCTGAAGGTTTTTTCAAACCTAACAAAATTTCCAACCGCTCTATTTTTCTAATTACCCTTACTAGAGATTTATCGCTTCTGGAGAGATTTTTTTCTTTGGATAAAATAACCAACCACTCTCTAAGTTCCCGCAAAGGAGTATACCCTAACCTGTAAGCAAATTCTTTCATATAATTTGAAAGAATTTTTCTCTGCACAAGGCTCAATTTAAGTCTGTAAGCGGCTCTGGCAAACAGATCTTTTATTGTAAGAAAACTCAAACGGGTATATTTTTTATCGACTATCTCTTTATCAACTAGTAGCAAGAGTTTTTTTATCGGTATTGAGTCTTCATACTTTTCGGATAACACCCGTTCAAGACGGATAACCAACAAAACATGTTTTATAGATACCCCCATCAATCCTTTTAGGGCATCACGCTGATCGGATAAAAATTTCCGCAATATCTCTTTATTCGGATTTGACGGATCTTTTAATAGATATTCCTTATATGCGGTTATCAGAAAATAATACCCCCGGTCGTACTTATCAAAGAAAGAAACAATTGCGTTTAGTATTGTATCTGAATCGGTATAAGCTTGGTAACCGGAAATAAAGCTATCGACTATTTCCATATTTTTGCCAAACTCCTCCATAAAATTCAGTCCTTTTATCCGAGTCCCCATAGAAATATTTTCAGGTCCGGTTGACTGAAAAAATAGTTTTCTCCCCAAAATATCCCACACACGCATATAAGCGGTTACATCTTTTTTGACAATTTTGGCAACCTCATCTTTCAGCAAATCATTCTTAAACCGTTTAGAAAAATCTAAAATAATTTGCGCAGAACTCGGTTTAGACGTCAGCAAAGAGGTCACAACCGATCTTTCACCGTCAGGAGTATCGATCTGATACAAATCTCCCACCGTATAAACCAAACCTTTTTCTATCTTATTGATTTTATGCGATCTTGAGACATAAGCTTTGAGTTTTTTAGACGAAAAATACTGTTGTAATCTACCCGGGCGTATATCTAAAACATCAGGCAAAATATTAAAAACTATCCCCTCCAATTTCTTCCCATCCATAAGTTCTATTTCAATATTGAACGAATTTTCAATACTGGTTTCGACTCCTCCGGATATTCCGATTCGTTTTATTTCCCCAAGAGAAATTGTTTTATTAAACATTACAGCAACACTCTCTTCTAGGATTCTATTTTTCGTCATCAACGATATGAGTATATTTTTGTCTTCGGGAGATATCTGCTCCCATTGCGTTAAATTCAGGAAAGCGCCTTGAACTTTTTTGTACACATGATCGTATATTTGCGTCAAAGTTTGAGGCGAAGATAGTTCTTTTATACGAACGACTCTTGAGTGTATAGATGCCTCCTTTTTAGAGATCTGTATATGTCCTGAATTATAAAATTCCATGTACTGATTAATCAGCGGGAAAAGATCATCCTGCAAACCGACAACTGTCCTAGCTTCTTCAAAAGACAATTCCACAAACGAGGATAATGTATCCAAATTTCTCCTATCTATCAGCATTTTTATCCAATCGCTAAAACCGAGGATTTTTTTATGATCCCAGCTTTTCGACAACGCAAGATCGACAGGCTCATCCGACAAAAGAGAAAAAACTTCGTAAAACAGATTTTTTATTCTAGGTGTTTTTGAAAACAACAATTTATTTTTGAAAAACAGTACCATCGGTCTCCAAACCTGAGAATCCGAATGGGTGATTACCTTTAAGAAAATAGATTTGACCGTATTTTGAATTTCCAAGTTCCCCGTCACAAACGAATACAGAAGTTTGGTCAACAACACTCTTACCTGAGAATCATCTAATATTTTCCTGTCATTAATATACATATCCCCCAAAACATGCAGGTCATTTTCGTTTAAGGAACGTTTATGAAGAATATAATCCAACCGCCTATCCAGCTTATCTTTATTAGTCTCAACAATATTTCTAGCGACAAATTCGTCCCAAAAAGACAACTCTATTTTATCGAAAGAAAGCATCTCTTTTTCAGATCCTTTGAAAGGGTTTTGCGTAGAAAACGAGGCGAGATCATGATCAATCACTCCGTTATGAAGTATTTGTGAAAGTTTCAATCGGAATTTTGCGACTTCAGACGCAGTATCGGCTCTGCCCTGAATATTTGAGAAATCTCTAGATCGATACTGAGTCGGTATCTTTTTTGTATCTATGACAACATTTCCGACAACAGTAAGCGGTCTTGTAGTAACCATCAGCGCAAACTTGCCATCTTTTTTTATCAATTTTTCTCCCGAAGATTTTACCTTACGGAACTGACTCTCATTAAGGGTTAATATATCCCCTTTAAGAATATAGTTTTTCCCATAAATATTTTTTATCGATAAGAAAATATCACCATAATTTTTTATAGGTATTTTTATCTTATCCCCAGATATATCAGCTTGTGTTATCACTGTTTCAGGGGGTGCCCGATCATTTTTTGACTGAAGAATCAAACCTCCCGACAACTCATCTTTCAATAAAACAAAGTCTATCGCATCTTCACCCGCAAGAAGCGTCACCGACAACGCATTCGGATCAGATGATTCTGTTTTCAGGTCATCAAGATTAAATCTGATATCGTTTTTATGTATACTGTATGACGCATGAATATCAGGAAACTTCACAACCACAATTTTGCCGTCATCTTTTCTAACCACCACGGCAGGATTATTTTTCACAAAGTCTCCAAACGATTCCGCCCTATTCGCTAAACCTTTTTTCAACTCCCTATAATTCTCTTCGGAAAGAACTAAGACATTATCCAGTTTAGACTGAATATCTTTGAGTCGTTTTTCGGTTATCTCTATACCGAAATCACCCATATCATTAAAAAAATCAACTATCTCATGAGATAGGTTATCCAAGTTTTTAGATTGCGATATAATTCTGGCAGACTCAGCTATCATTTTATCACCAAAATCCATACCCCATTCATAGTTAGTCGCACCGAGATTATTTATATCGAACCGATAAATAGTTATTTTTTTCGTAGAACTATCCCAGACTATTTTTCCAAATTCATCGCCACCGAGTTTAAACGTTTTCTGTAAATCAAATTCCGGTTGAAACCTGACGATATAATTAATTAAAATCTTAAAATTATCGTTACCAAGATAAACATATTCGCCATGTAAATCTTCTGATTTATAAAACAAAATATTTTCTAATATTCTGTCTTTGAGTTCTATAAGAACATCATCTTTTTGATCAGACTCAATCGCTTTTAAGTAGTTAGCGGACAAGACATCTAAACTGTTATACCTTTTATAGTTTTTTGCTATCGGCGGTTGCATTGGCTGATAATCATTTTTTAACCCGATAGACATATCCTCCGCAATGATTGCGCCTAGATTTTCATCAAAACTCAAAACAGCCGTTTTCAAGGCTTGAGCCGCTTCTTTTCTGACATTAGAAAACAGTTCGCTCAGATACTCCAAATCAGGTTGAGGATTTTGAGCCAAATACTCCTTAGCCTTGGTTCTAGCAGTTAAATAGGATGGGCTATATCTTAGTTGCTGTAATTTTGCCAACTTGAAAGAGCGGTCATATAAAAGATCCGTAATTTTAGCCGCTTGCGATATACGTTTTTGTTTATCCGACTCAAAAGGTAAATCTCCT